>NZ_LVCT01000429.1:0-14654 GCF_001647205.1 Rhodococcus sp. EPR-134 | reverse complement strand
ATCTCGGTGAGTATCCCGAAACCTTGCTCCGACAATGCCTTACGGGTGCGTTCGACAGCGTCGTCGAACGTGGTGTTCAGGGTGGTCGTGAGTGCGAGTTGCATGATCTACGTCCTTTTTTCGGGGGATCCGGGGTCTGGGATCGGTCAGCGGGTGCCGAGCCGCGGGATGCCGAGGCGTTGGAGTATCAGGCTCATCGGGCACCATCCCACTGCGCTGTAGAGCAGGAGATTCGCAGCGACGAACGTGGTGAGAAGCAGCCACCAAATGGAGAAGGCGAGTGTCAAGGCCACGCTGAGCAGGACGACTACCCCGCCCAATAGTGGAACGATCCGTTCGATGGTCCAGCCGTGGTGCCGTGGGAGAGCTGTCATGACTGTCCGTACCGTCCTTTCTGTTCGTTGTTCCGCGATCGCCGCCGCGGTCTCAGGCGAGTGCGAGGAAGAGCTTTTCGAGTTCCGCCTCGGTCATCGGTTCCTTGCCATTCTCGCGGTTGCCGGTCATGCATTCGCGAAGGCCGGTGGCGACGATCTTGAAGCCGGCCCGGTCGAGTGCGCGTGAGACCGCGGCGAGCTGGGTGACGACGTCCTTGCAGTCTCGGCCCTGTTCGATCATCGAGATCACTCCGGCGAGTTGGCCGTGCGCGCGGCGGAGTCGGTTGAGTACCAATGCGATGCTGTCGTCGTCGCCGACCATGGGAGTTCCTTCCGAAGATGAATCAGTAACCTCAAATATACCCCTATGGGTATATCCGGGTGGGTGGTTCGTCAGATCTGTGCGTCACAGCTGCCGAACCACGCCATCCGGACCTGTCAGTGCGAGAAACTGATGTTGGGCAATACCTTTCGCAGCCACGCCGGGGACCACCATGCGGCATGCCCGGTCAACCGCAGGAGCACCGGCAGCAGGATCAGCCGAATCAGTACCGCATCGAGCAGTACAGCGACACCGAGAATGATGCCCATCTCCTTCGGCGGCAACGGATCAGCGAGCGCGAAGGTGAAGAACACGGCCACCATCACCGCGGCAGCGGCGAGGATCACCCGCCCCGAATGAGCCAGGCCGTCGACGTGCGCGACCTTGGGATCACCTGAGCGCTCGTAATGCTCCTTCGCCGTGGCCAACAAGAAGACGGTGTAGTCCATGGCGATCGCGAAGATCATCGCGAAGAAGAACACCGGCCCCCACCCGTCGAGGAACCCCTGCGGGGTGAAACCGAGCAACGACGCTCCGTGCCCGTCCTGGAAGATCAGCTTCGCGACCCCGAATGCGGCGGCGGTGGAGAGCAAGCTGACCACGGTACCGAGGATGGCGATCAACGGCGCCTGCAGCGCCACCAGGAGCAGCAGGAACCCGAGAACCAGGATGATGCCGACGATCGGCGGGAGGTAGTCGTTCAGCGCTTGCTGCAGGTCGAGGTTCTCCGCCGGTGCGCCGCCCACCAGAGCGCCCGAGGGAAGGTCCGCACGCAAGGTGTCGAGGATGGCTCCCATCTGTGCGTCGGACGGATCGACGGTAGGCATGGCCTGCAACATCACAAAGTCGCTGCCATCGAGTGCGGACTGCGGCGGCGTCACCATGGCGATACCTTCGGTCGCGGCAGCAGCCTTCGCGGTCTCGGCGCCCTCCGCGGCGGGGGCGATGATCTGCAACATGCCCGGCGCCCCCTCCCCCATCTGAGCTTGGACGAGTTCGTAGCCCTGGCGGACCGGGGCGTCGGAGGGGACAACCGCGATGGAGGGCATCGCCACCTTGAGCCCGAGCACCGGGATCGACAGCGCGATCAGCACCAGGAGAGAACCGATGGCGAACGGCCACGGGTGCTTGTGCAGCAGCTCGCCCCAGGCGGCGAACTTCGGTGAGCGGTGTTCCTGACGCTTGGCGTAGGGCAAGGATCCACCGTTGACCTTGGTGCCGAGCATCCCGAGAACGGCAGGCAACAGAGTCATCGAGGCCAGGAGGACGAAGAACACGGCGAGCATGATGCCGATAGCCATCGTCCGCACGGCCGGTGCCGGAACCAGCAGGACCGCAGAGAGGCTCACGAGCACCGTGATTCCGGACAGGACGACGGCCTTGCCCGCGGTATCCATGGTTTCCGCGACCGCCGCCCGCGGTGACGATGCATGACGTATCGCGTCGCGGAACCGGGAGACGATGAACAGGGCGTAGTCGATACCGAGGGCGAGGGCGAACATCATCGCGAAGTTCATCGCCCACACGGAAATCGGGGTGATCTGGTTGAGCAGGACCAGTCCGCCCGCGGAGGCGACGAGTCCGGCCAGGGTCAGCAGCAGTGGGAGTCCGGCGGCGACGAGGGACCCGAAGGCGAGCACCATGATCGCGAGGGTGACCGGCCAGGAAAACAGTTCGGCCTGAATCATCGCGTCGTGGTTGGCCTTGTTGAAATCACTCCACAGTGCCGATGCGCCGGTGGGATAGACCTCGATGCCGTTTCCGGACAGGGCGGTCAACTCCCCCTTGAGATCGTCAACGGCCTTGACCATCTCGTCGGTGCTTGCGTTCGCGCCCGCGATGAGAATTCCGGTGTGCCCGTCGGGGCTGATGGACATTCCCGGCTGCGGCGCGATGATCGCACCGAAGCGAGGGTCCCCGGCGAAGACATCGGTGACCTCGGTGAGGGTGCGCTGCATGTCGGGGCTGTCGATGGTCCGGTCATCGGAATGCACGACAACCTGGACGGCGGCGGAAGAGTTGCCGCCGAAGTGTGCCTGTGCGAGTTCGCGGACCTGGACGGATTCGGATCCGTTGGCCTGCCATCCGGCGCCGGCGAGGGAGCTGAACACCGACGGTGCGGCCGCGCCGAGTGCGATGAGCACGATCAGCCAGACACCGAGCACCCATTTTGCGTTGCCCGCCATCGATGCGCCCATGCGGCCGAGTACGCCGCCGGACGCGTGTGAGATCGGCGGAACGCCGTCCCTGACCTTGGTGTTACTGGACATTGGTTGACTCCTGAAAAAAGGGGGTGATGGGTGCGAGTATGGGCGGGTACCGGGTCATGGCACCGGGTCATCCGGTGCGGCGGGTCAGCGGCCGAAGAAGGACCGGAAGAACCCGGACCTCGGGTCAGGAGCAGGGGTGCAGGTACAGCGCCGCGCTGTCTGGACGCCGGCCATCACCTGGTCGGCGTGCTGGCCGCATCCTGCCCAAGTGGTCTTGGAGCAGGAAGAACATGTCGTGGTGTAACACATCTGGTATCTCCTTGTCAGACGTCGTGCCGCGTATGGGGCACGAGAGTTTTTCTGAATAGGCGCTATTCGGAAGATCGCTCGACCCAGGCCGTGTATCCGCCGACCAGGTCGCTGACGTTCTCGATGCCGTCGGCTCGCAACAGTGATGCGGCGACGGAGGAGCGCCAGCCGCCGGCGCAGTGCACGACGATGGGCATGTTTCGTGGCAGGTCCGCGAGTTGGGAACGCAACTGTGCGAGGGGAATTGACCGGGCGCCGTCGATGGCACCAAAGTCGCGTTCGCCGGGGTTGCGGATGTCGATCAACGTGACCGCGCCCGAGGCCATCGGCTCTTCGAGCTCGGACACCGTGGTGCGCAGCGCAGTGCGGACAAGGTCGGCGAGCGCGCCTGGGAAGGTGCCGTCGGCGTCGACGGTGAGGTACCCGATGGCGTTGTCGGATCCGATGCGCGCCAAGCGCATTGCCGCAACCTGTTCATCACCCGGATAGGTGATGAGTACGATGCGCTCCCCGATGTCGGCGACCATGCCGCCGGTTTCGGCAAACCTGCCGTCGAATCCGACATTGATCGAGCCGAGCAGATGCCCGGCCGCGAAGTCGTCGGGGGTGCGGGCGTCGAGAACGCGTGTTCCGCTGGCCATTTCGACCCGGAGTTCTCCCGGTGAGAGTTCGGAGATGCGCCGATCTTGTTCGAGGAGTGCGCGATTCGACTTGTTCAAAGCTACGGCGGCCGAAAAATACTCCGGCACCGCAGGTTGGCCGTCGGTGACCAGAGCGACGAATGCGTCTTCGCTCATCGGCTGCACCGACGGATTGGTGCGGCGTTGCTCGCCGATGGTGGAGGTCAGCTCGGAAGAGAGGTTCTTGCCGCAGGAGGATCCCGCGCCGTGAGCCGGCATCACGGTCACTGCATCGGGCAAGGTCAGCAGCCTCTCGTGGACGGTGCGATACATCGCCCGAGCCAGGTCGGTATTGGTGCCGTCGCCGAGATTGGCCAGGTCGGGGCGACCGACGTCGCCGATGAACAGCGAGTCCCCGGTCAGCACAGCAGTGGGCTCGGCGTCTCGATTCTCGCGAACGAGCAGGCTGATCGACTCCCACGTATGGCCGGGGGTGGAGAGGATTTCGATGTCCACCTCCCCCAGCGTCAGGTGCTCGCCGTGGCGCAGTCGACGAATCGGGAAATCGGTATCCGCGGCGTCGCCGAAACCGATCCACGAGCCGGTAGCCTCGACCAACTCAAGGTGACCGGAGACAAAGTCCGCATGAAAGTGCGTGTTGACAACACCCTCGATGATCAGACCGTATCGGGCTGCGTCCTCGAGGTATTCGGTGATGTCGCGGCGCGGGTCGACCACGATGGCGCGGCCGGTGCTCTCGTCGCCGATCAGGTACGACGCGTGTGAGAGGCATTCGATGTAGTACTGCTCGAGGATCATCGGACAACCTTCCCTGTTCTGTGGAGTGCGATGACTACAGGTTGCCATATACCCCCCAGGGTATGTCAAGTACCCCCGGGGGTATATGGTTGTGTGCCCTGGTTCGGCGAAGAAGTTGTTCACTCGTCTGTGCAGTGACAGCTTTGATCGGCGGCACTCGCCGGATGCCGTGTGAGCCGTCCACCCTCGTAGATGAGGGACGAGCGCACAAGGTTCGTTGGTTCTCGAGCAGACCGAGATACTTGGTGACCTGAAAGTCGGGGATTCCCGATAGACACTTGACTCGATAGTTGGGTACAGGGTTAACAATGGCGATATGCGGAGCAGTGAAGTTGCCACCCAGGCTGGGGTCAACGTCCAGACGTTGCGGTACTACGAGCGCAGAGGCCTGCTGGAGGAGCCCCCCAGGTCAGGGTCAGGGTATCGGGCGTATCCGGCCAATGCGGTAGCGGTGGTTCGCTTCATCAAGCGCGCACAGGAGCACGGGTTCACCCTCGACGAGATCGAGGAACTACTGCACCTCGCCGACGGCGGACCCGACGACTGTGCTGCTGCTCGTGAGCTGGCCGCAGCCAAGATGGCGCACCTCGCCGAAAAGATCGCCGACCTGCAGCGCATGCAGCAGTCGCTCGCCGAACTTGCCGCCACCTGCGATCTGCCTCGCGCCGACCGATGCTGCCCACTGATCCAGACCTTGCACGACACAGGAGAGACCCGATGAAACTAGAGATCCTGCAAGTCCCCGAGTGCCCCAACGTTTTGTTACTCGAGCGCCGGATCACGGAGGCGGTGGCCGGCGAACACATCGACGTCGAGATCACCCACCGTGTTCTCAATGACCAGGCCGCAGCCACCGAAGCAGGCATGACGGGATCACCGACCCTGCTCATCGACGGCCAAGACCCGTTCGCAGAGCCCGGCTCGGTGCCGAGCGTGTCGTGCCGTCTCTACCGGTCGGACGTCGGCGGCATCGATGGTGCACCGTCCGTCGCTGCTCTTCGCGCTGCACTGAACCTGGCCCCGGCCGATCAGTCGACTGAGATGCCGGCCGCTCCGGTCGACTGCTGTGCACCCGCGGCTGGAGACGGATCCCCGGTCGCAGCACTCGGCGCGTGGCGGGGCGCGGCGCAGCCCGCCGACCCCGCCGAAAAGGCCATTCATCACGCCATCTTGCGGGCGTTCGCAACCCGCGGAGACCCTCCACCGATAACCGAGATCGATGCGGTCGCTGCCGAGTTCGACTCGTCCGCGCAGCAGATCCTGGACCGGCTGCACGCCTCGGACGTGATCCGCCTCGACAGGTCGGGGCGGATCGACTCGGTGTACCCATTTTCCGCAACACCGACCGCGCACAGTGTTCAGATCGCGGGTGGTGCACGGGTTTACGCGATGTGCGCTATCGACGCGCTCGGCATGTCAGCGATGCTCGGCGGCAGTGAGGTAGTGATCGACTCCGCCGACGCGTCGACCGGCGAACACATCACCGTTTCAGTCCGCGGCGAAGAGACCACTGCGGATCCTGCGACCACAGTGGTGTTCATCGGGGCACAGTCAGCGCAGGGTCCGTCGGCGGATACCTGCTGCAATTACCTCAACTTCTTCACTGATCGCCCGGCCGCGGAGGCATGGTCGGCGGCCAACCCGCAGGTCGGTGGGATCGTGGTCGATCTCGCCGAGGCAACCCGGTGTGGAGCCGCGATCTTCGGCCCCCTTCTCAACACGTGACAGAACGGTTCATCCGGCTCTCGGTACGGGGAAGAATGCACCGAACGACCACTCAATCGCAGTGGTCGTTCGGTGGCGGGTAGCACTTACAGTGCTGCGGCAACCTTTCACGCAATTCGAAATGTGTAGTAATCCAGACAGAGCTGTCGCTCGGAATTCGGTACTGCTGAACTAGTCGCGAAGCATTTCGGCCAGATCATCTGGCACTGGCATGGGCTTCATCAGCCCTGCCTCGACGCGACCGGTGTTACCTTCGGGGTAGCGCCCAGACAGAGATCCGGGTGCGGCGACGATGATCCGCACGATCTGTCCGAGCGCCTCTCGACGGTCGTGTTGGCCTAGTGCGAAGGCAAGCATGGCGATGTGGTTGCGGGTGTGCGGCCACGGGTAGGGCTGGGAAATGATGTGGACGCGTTCGAGGTGCGCCCATCGTTGAGCGTCGTCGCCGGTGGTATCGGCGGCAGCCATCTCCGAGACATAGGCGGCTCGGATGTGGTCGGGCATCGATGTCATGACGAACTCTCATTCGGGGGTTCTTGCGTTGACTCCCGCAATAGTGCAGCCAGGAGCAGCACGACACCGCAGGTGATGTAAGTGTCGGCGAGGTTGAACGTCGGCCACCACCCAGTATGGAAGTAGTCCGTCACCTTCCCGTCGACGGCGCGGTCGATCACATTCGCGGCCGCGCCAGCAAACATCAGGGACAGCCCGATCATCGCTGCTAGTGAGCTGGAAGGCGCGGTGCGCCAGGCGTACACACCGATACCCGCAGTGATGACAGCCGTGACGGTGAGGACAATCCACATCGGCTGTTGGTCACCCATGCTGAACGCGACCCCGCTGTTATAGGCCAGCTTGAGTTGCAGCAGCCCGAAGTCAACGGTGCGGCCATCCGAAAGTTCCCGACGCGCAACTGGTTCGACAAACAATGCGACGGCAGCGAGGGCGACGACGGCGGACACGAAGACGCTCCTCAGACGCGGTGTCCGAGTCGAGTATTCGGTCGCGGTGTCGCTCATGCGCGGGCCCCGACCGGCGCCGACAGCTCAGAGGCGGGTGTAGTCAGGGCGGGGGCGCGGCCGGCGCGGACCCCGTTGGCGATGACCACGATCTCGGCGAGCTCGTGGACCAGGACCACCGCGGCCAGGCCGAGAACACCGAACAGTGCCAGCGGCATCAGGACGGTGATGATCGCGAGCGAGAGCCCGACGTTCTGCAGCATGATCCGTCGGGACCGGCGTGCGTGCGCCAATGCCTGCGGCAGGTGCCGCAGATCCTCACCCATCAGAGCAACGTCGGCGGTTTCGATGGCGACGTCTGTGCCCATCGCGCCCATCGCGATGCCCAGATCCGCGGTGGCCAGGGCGGGGGCGTCGTTGACGCCGTCGCCGACCATCGCGGTCGAACGGTGCCGGCCGAGTTGCTCGATGATGCGGGCCTTGTCCTCCGGGCGCAGGTCAGCGTGGACCTCGTCGATCCCGACATCGGCCGCGAGAGCGCGGGCGGTGCGTTCGTTGTCGCCGGTTAGCATCGCGACTTGGTAACCGTCGCGCCGCAGCCCGGCCACCACCTCGACCGCCTCGGGCCGCAGTTCGTCACGGACCGCGACCGCCCCGATCAACGCACCGTCGCGTTCGATCAGGACCGCGGTGGCCCCGGCGTGCTGCATTCGCTCCACCTCGGCCGCGAGGGATCCGGGCTCGATCCAGCCCGGTCGCCCCAACCGCACCGAACGTCCGTCGAGGTACCCGGTCAGTCCCGCACCCGTGACGGCCTCGACGTTCTCGGCAGCGGTGATGTCGTCGACGGCGGCGAGGATCGCCTTTGCCAGGGGATGTTCGCTGCGCGCTTCCAGCGCCGCGGCGACTTCGAGGACCTCATCGCGGGTGACGCCGGCAGCGGTGGCGACCTCGATGACGGTGGGACGGTTACGGGTCAGGGTTCCGGTCTTGTCCAACGCGATGCCACGGATACGGCCGAGGGCCTCGAGCGCGGCGCCGCCTTTGACCAGGACACCGATCTTGCTGGCGGCACCCACGGCGGCGAACACCGTCACCGGCACCGCGATCGCCAAAGCGCACGGCGACGCTGCGACAAGTACGACGAGAGCGCGTTCGATCCACACCCGCGGCTCCCCGAGCAGGCTGCCGACCGCCGCGATGAGCGCGGCGCCCACCAGGATCGCCGGAACCAAGGGTTTGGCGATGGTGTCGGCGAGTCGTTGGGCCTCGCCCTTGCGGGACTGTTCAGCCTCGACGATCCGCACGATCTTCGCCAGCGAATTGTCTTGCGCCCCAGCGGTGACCTTGACTTCGAGGACGCCGGTGCCGTTGATCGATCCGGCGAACACGTCGTCACCCGGTCCGGCTTCGACCGGGACTGATTCGCCGGTGATCGCGGAGACGTCGAGAGCTGTGCGGCCGGTCGCGATGGTTCCGTCGGTGGCGATGCGCTCGCCCGGCTTGACGATCATGATCTCGCCCAGCTGCAGCTCGCCGGGTTCGACTATCTGCTCCCTGCCACCGCGCACGACAGTGGCGGTCGCCGGAACCAGGGACAGCAGCGCCCGCAGACCGCGGCGGGTGCGGGTTACCGAGAATTCCTCGAGGCCCTCGCTGATCGCGAACAAGAACGCCAGCATGGCAGCTTCTTCGACCTTGCCGAGCAGTACGGCGCCGACCGCGGCGATCGTCATCAGAGTGCCGACCCCGATCTTGCCCCTCGCCAGGCGTGTGAGGGTGGCGGGGACGAAGGTGTAGCCGGCGACGAGCAGCGCGAGTGAGAACAGCGTCAGTGACGCCGGGTGGGGGCCGTCGGCCCATTCCACGATCAGACCGGCCACCAACAGCACCCCGGCGACCGCGGCGGCGCGGATCTCTGTGACCTGCCACAGTTTGTCCGGTTCGCGTTCCTCCTCGCCCTCGGTGCGAGGTTCGTCGGGGCCGCAGCCACACGCGTCACTCATGCGGTCACCCCCGAGCCGGCGTCGGCGCCGTAGTTCGGGCACAACGCGACTGCGGAACCCGTTGCGGCGAGCAGGGTCTCGGCAGAGGCCAGCAGGTCAAGCAGCTCGGGGTGGGAGAGGGAGTAGAACACCTGTCGACCCGCGGGGCGGCCGGTAACCAGTCCGCAGTCCCGCAAGCACGCTACGTGCGCGGAGACCGTGGATTGCGCCAGACCGAGTTCGCCGACCAGGTCCGCCACCCGCGCTTCTCCGCCGGCGAGGCGACGTACGATCGCCAACCTGGTCCCGTCGGAGAGGCTGTGGAACAACGCCACTGCGTTGTCGAGATCCGATCCGTTCTCGGTGGCCAGGCATACATCTTTATTGATCGTCATATTGCGATGATAGCCGAAAGCGACGATAATAATAGGGGCAGCCTGAACATTCCCGTTCAGGAATCTGCACTCAACGAGCGGAGGAGGTAATGATGAACGTGCTGACGAATCTGCAGGCGTGGTGGAACTGTCAAGTGATGATGGCCACCGGCACGTGTGGGACGTGCATGACGAACATGCCCGGCTGCTGCTGCACTCCAAGGGGATCCGGCCGTTTACGGTCATCTCGGGGTAAACCGCAAACGGCCGATATCTTCAGTCGCTGCGGCGGGAGCACTACCGACCTGGATTTCTCATCCGAAGTTCTCGACGAACCGACTGACCACCTGAAAGCATGCCCATCTACGACTGCCCTGGTGCCAACATCCCACACCGGACCAGTCGGGATAACCCAAATTTCCCAGACCAGCTTGAACAGACGACAGGCGTGCACTGTCGAATCCTTGCCCTGAGACCTCAAGCTCCATCGCTTGCTCCATGTGGCCGCTGCCGTCTCGCCGGCTAATGAGTTCAGGTCGCCACATCTGACCGACATACAACAACCGCTGCAAGTCAGGACCAATTGGAGCTTCGGTCTTGTCAGTGTGGCGACCTGATGCTCGTCGCAGTGTGGACTCTAGGCCAGGCATCCGACATTGTTGCTCACCAGTGAGAAGCCGATTCCGCGCATCGATTAAGACTTGCTCAACGCCGCCAAAGCGGATGTGCCGATGGGTTCTTCGGCGAACATCGGAACGACGGCGGTTCGTTGGCTGTATTGGTGTGTGATGGTGTCGATTTCGAGGACTTCTCCGGCTGCGCGTTGCTGCAGGAGCGGCGAGGTCGGTTCGGCAGCGGCGAGAGAGTTGTTGACCACCCACGCCCAAGGGTGAATTCCTGCGCGTTGTAGGTCGGCTTGCAGGCCGGCGGCTTCGAGGGCGGGGGTGGTTTCGGCGAGGGTCACGAGTAGGACTTTCGTGGCGTTCGGGTCCTGTAGTCGCATGAGCGGGGTGGTGAAGTTCGTGTTCTCACCCATGTGGCGGGCGATTTCCCGGTGGTAAGAGCCGGTGGCGTCGAGCAACAACAAGGTGTGCCCGGTCGGGGCCGTGTCCACGACGACGAACTTGCGACTCGATTCGTGAATCACCCGCGAAAACGCCTGAAAGACGGCCACTTCCTCCGTGCACGGCGATCGGAGGTCTTCGGCGAGGTTGGCGCGGCCGCGTTCGTCGAGGTTCTTGCCTTTGGTGGTCAAGACGCGGGTGCGGTACTGCTCGGTGGCGTCGGCGGGGTCGATTCGGGAGACCTGGAGGTTGTCGAGTTCCCCGTTCAAGGTTTCTGTCAGGTGTGCAGCCGGGTCGGTGGTGGTCAGGTGCACCTGGTGGCCGCGTTCAGCGAGGGCGACAGCGATGGCGGCGGCGATGGTGGTCTTGCCGACTCCGCCTTTGCCCATGCACATGATCAGGCCGTGATCGTCGGTGTCGAGTTCGTCGATCAGGGATGAGAGTGGAGAATTGGGCAGCTGCAGGGACGGGCCCGCTGAGGCGGCAGATACCGGGCTGAGGTCGGCAGCGAAGAGGCTCTCGAGTGCGTCGATACCGACGATATTGGTCGCTTTGAGCGGGACCTGATCGGCGGGCAATTGCGCCAATTCGTCGGGCAGCGCGGCTATCGCGGCTTGTTCACGCCGGTAGATCGCGGTCGCGAGCGGATCGGTGTCGTCCGCCGGCGCCGAAAGGACACCATTGATCACGACATGCTGATGGGTCAGTCCGATGTCGGCGAGTTCACGGTGCGTGCGGGTGATTTCGGCGAGCGTCGAACGCTGGGCGCGCGAGACCAGGACGAGGCGGGTCCGCTGCGGATCTGCGAGCGCGGCAACGGCGTCGGCGTAGACGGCGCGCTGCTTCTCGAGCCCGGACAACGGCCCCAGGCACGATGCGTCGCCCTTACCGTCGTCGAGGAACTCGGTCCACGATCCGGGAAGCTGCAGCAACCGGATGGTGTGCCCCGTCGGAGCGGTATCGAACAGGATGTGGTCGAAGTCCGCGGTGATGTCGCCTTGGCCGGAGAGCAGTCCGGTGAACTCGTTGAACGACGCTATTTCGGTGGTGCAGGACCCGGAGAGCTGTTCGGCGATCGCCGCGATCTCCTTCTCGGGGAGCAGTCCGCGGACGGGGCCGATGATCCGCTCGCGATAGGCGGCGGCGGCTTGTTCGGGATCGATCTCGAGCGCCGACAGCCCCTCCGCTGCGGGGATGTCGGTGATGGTGTTGCCGATGCTCATACCGAAGACCTGCCCGACGTTGGAGGCGGGATCGGTGCTCACGAGCAGCACTTTCTTCCCGGCGCGGGCAAGGGTGATCGCGCTCGCGCAGGCGATGGAGGTCTTTCCGACACCGCCTTTGCCGGTGAAGAACAGGAATCGGGGCGCATCGTTCAGGAACTTCATTGCGGTGTGGGTGCTTTCAGCAGCAGGTGGTGGAGTCGGCGTCGTCGGTGGAGCAGCATGCTGAGCCGTCGGCGAGTCCGAGCATGGTGATCCCGGCCGGTGCGTCCGCGGCTCCCGGTTCGGTGATGCCGGCCCATTTCGCGAGCTGGTTGCGGGTGGGATAAGTACCGGTCAGGACGGTGACTCCGTCGACGATCGCCAGCGGGAGCCCTTCGGAACCTGAGATTTTGAGGAAGGCTGCGACGGTGTCGTTGCCGGCGAAGGCAAGGGGGTCGTTGGCGAGGTTGTGGCGGGTGATGGTGCCGCCGTTGCTCGCGACCCAGTCGAGGTCGGCGGTGAAGGTGATCAGCGCTTGGTCGACGTCGTCGCCGCAGACGCCGGTGTTGCAGCACAGGGCCGGTTCGAATACTTCGATGGTGCTCATGGTGATGTCCTCTTTCCTATTTCGCGGGTCTTTCGATTGCGCGGCTAGCGGTTCCGATATCAGCGGACCGCTAGACGGGCAGCAAGGGCGGCGACGCGGGCGGCGATGTCGTCGCGGACCAGGCGCATTCGTTCGATTCCGTCGATGCCGCGTTCGGACGGCTCGTCGGTGTCCCAGTTCTCGAAGTCGGTGCCGGCGACGGGATCGACCTTCGCTTCGTTGCCCAGGGTGACGACGAGGTCGACATCGCGCACCAGTTGCGGATCGATCAACGTCGGAGCCTGTCCGGAGATGTCCACCCCGACTTCGAGGAGGGTTTCGGAGGACAGGGCGTTGACCGCGTCGCCTGGTTTCGTGCCGGCCGAGTACACGTCCACCTGGTCGCCGGCGGCTTTGCGCATGAGGCCGGCGGCCATCTGGGATTTGCCGCCGTTCTTGACGCACACGAACAGCACTGAAGGCTTGCTCATCGAAGTTCCTTTCGCTGGGTGTGGGAGTCAGACGGCGTCGACGGTGTGGCCGGCTGCGTCGAGCGTGTTGGCGGTGATGTCGCCGCGGTCGGCCAGCCAGCGTTCGGCGTCGATTGCTGCGGAGCATCCGGTGCCGGCAGCGGTGATCGCCTGACGGTACGTGTGATCGACCAGGTCACCGGCAGCGAAGACGCCGTCGACGGAGGTCGCGGTGGAACCGGGAGCGACGCGCACGTATCCGGCGTCGTCGAGATCGACCTGGCCCTTGACGAGTTCACTGCGCGGGTCGTGGCCGATGGCGACGAACATGCCGGTGATCTCGAGTGTGGAAGTTTCACCGGTGACGGTGTCGCGCACGACGAGGCCGGTGACGCTGTTCTCACCGAGCACCTCGACGGGCTCTGCGTTGGTCAGGAAGCGGATCTTCTCGTTGGCCTTGGCGCGCTCGAGCATGATCCGTGAGGCGCGGAACTCCTCGCGGCGGTGCACCAGGGTGACCGAGCGAGCGAAGCGGGTGAGGAAGGTTGCTTCTTCCATCGCGGAGTCGCCGCCGCCGACCACGACGATGTCCTGGTCACGGAAGAAGAAGCCGTCGCAGGTGGCGCAGGCGCTGACGCCGCGGCCGAGGAGACGCGCTTCACCTTCGATCCCCAGGTAACGCGCTGCTGCGCCCATCGCGAGGATGATCGCGTGCGCGGCGTAGGTTTCGCCGTTCGCGACGACCGTCTTGATCGGGCCGCTCAGATCGATCTCTTCGACGTCCTCGGTGCGGATGTCGGTGTCGAAGCGCAGTGCCTGCTCGCGCATCTGTTCCATCAGATCGGGGCCCATGATTCCCTCACGGAATCCGGGGAAGTTCTCGACCTCGGTGGTGGTCATGAGGGCGCCACCGAACTGGGTTCCCTCGAAGAGCAGGGGCGCGAGCTCAGCGCGCGCGGTGTAGACACCAGCGGTGTAGCCGGCCGGTCCGGAACCGACAATGATGACGTCATGGACCGTGGGCGGGATGGTCATAGTGTCTCTTTCACGGGATCGAATGCGGGAAGCGTGGGTGGTCAGCGCGATACCGACGGGGCGGTGAGTTCGGTGATCAGGGCTTGGACGCGGGTTTTGATCTCGTCGCGGATCGGGCGAACCGCGTCGATGCCCTGGCCGGCGGGATCGTCGAGGACCCAGTCGCGGTAGCTCTTGCCGGGGAAGATCGGGCAGGTGTCGCCGCAGCCCATCGTGATCACGACATCCGAATCCTGGACGGCGTCGGTGGTGAGGATTTTCGGGGTCTGGGCGGAGATGTCGATTCCGAGCTCTGCCATCGCTTCGACTGCGGCGGAGTTGATGGTGTCCGCGGGGGCGGATCCGGCGGAGCGGACCTCGATGGCGTCGCCGGCGAGGTGGCTCAGGAAACCGGCGGCCATCTGCGATCGGCCGGCGTTGTGGACACAGACGAACAGGACGCTGGGCTTGTCGGACATGAGGATGAAGGTTCCCTTCGAAGACGGAAGTAAGAGGTCGGTCAGACGGCGACGGGTGTGGTCAGTTCGGTGAGCAGTGCGATCACCCGCGCATCGAGGTCGTCGCGGATTGCCCGCACCACCGCGAGGGGTTGGCCGT
>NZ_LVCT01000428.1:0-24821 GCF_001647205.1 Rhodococcus sp. EPR-134 | reverse complement strand
GGCGACCACGTCGTCGGTGAGCGGTTTTGGGAACTCGTCGGCCAGATCGATCCCGATCTCGGCCATCGCCGCGGTGACGGCTGGGTTGATCTCGTGGACCGGCGCGGATCCAGCCGAGCGCACATGAACGCGGCCGCGGGCGTGGTGATCGAGCAGTGCCGCCGCCATCTGCGACCGGCCGGCGTTGTGGACGCACACGAACAGAACTTCGGGCACGTCCTTGGTGAGTGCTCCGCTGGACTGGGCCAAAGCGGTGAGGCGGTCGGCGGCGAACCGCGCCGCGAGCGAGGTGAGATGGGTGTGGATCTTCGCGGTGCGGCGCAGCGCCGTGTAGGACTCGAAGACATAGCGTTCGACGGTTTGCGGGGAAAAGACCCCGACGTACTTCGCTGCCAGGTCTTGCGCGGTGCGCGAGAGAACGGCCTGCGGTGAGAGGAGATCGGGCTGGGCGCGGTGCTCGTTCATCATGACTCCCGAAGAGTTGTAGGTGACTTACGTAGCGGTGGGTGTGGGTGAAATCTCTTTGACGGCAAAGCGTTTGCGTAGAGCGAGGGAGACGTAAACCAAGCCCACCAGCACCGGCACCTCGATCAATGGGCCGACCACTCCCGCCAACGCTTGACCGGAGGTGGCGCCGTAGGTGGCGATGGCTACGGCGATCGCGAGTTCGAAGTTGTTGCCCGCGGCGGTGAACGCCAGGGTCGTCGTGCGTTCATAGCCCAATCCGATTGCGGCGCCGAGGATGTAGCCTCCGCCCCACATGAGCGCGAAGTACGCCAGCAGCGGCAACGCGATCCGGACGACATCCCAAGGCTGGGAGGTGATCTGTTCGCCCTGCATCGAGAAGAGCACGACGATGGTGAACAGCAGACCGTAGAGCGCCCAGGGGCTGATCTTGGGGATGAACTTGTTGTCGTACCAGTCGCGGCCTTTGGCGCGTTCGCCGAAGAAGCGGGACAGAAAACCTGCCAGCAGCGGGATACCGAGGAAGATCAGGACCGATTTCGCGATCTGCCAGGGCGAGGTGTCGATGGTGGTCTGTTCGAGGCCGAGCCACCCGGGCAGGACCGAGAGGTAGAACCAACCGAGCACGGCGAACATGATCACCTGGAACACCGAGTTGATGGCGACCAGCACCGCGGCGGCTTCGCGGTCTCCGCAGGCCAGGTCGTTCCAGATGATCACCATCGCGATGCAGCGAGCGAGACCGACGATGATCAAACCGGTTCGGTATTCCGGCAGGTCAGGCAGAAACAGCCAGGCGAGGGCGAACATCAGCGCCGGGCCGAGAACCCAGTTCAGGAACAGGGAGCCGGCGAGGAGTTTCTTGTCCCCGGTGACAGTGTCGAGGTGGTCGTAGCGGACCTTCGCCAACACCGGGTACATCATGATCAGCAGGCCGAGGGCGATCGGTAACGAGATGCCGTCGATCTGCACCTTGTCCAGGGCAGTGTTCACACCGGGGATCCAGCGTCCAACCAGCAGGCCGACGACCATGGCCACACCGATCCAGACCGCCAGATAGCGGTCGAGGGTGGAGAGTTTTCCGACGACTGCGGGGTGTTCGGTGGTGGCAGCGGTGTTGCTCATGCGGTGACCTCCGCGCACGCGTCCGCTGCGGTCACGCTCGTACCTTCGACCAGGAGCACGGCGGAAAGCTGTTGCAGTGCAGTAGGAATCACCCAGTAGTACACCCAGGTCCCGCGACGTTCACAGTCGAGCAGCCCGGCCTGGCGCAGCACCTTGAGATGATGCGAGATCGTCGACTGGGACAGGTCGAACGTATCCGAGATGTCGCAGACGCAGGCTTCACCGCCCTCGTGACTTGCCACCAAGCTCAGCAAGCGGAGGCGAACCGGATCGCCGAGCGCTTTGAACATCCGAGACAGGTCGCCCGCCCACTCCTCTGTCAACGGTTCACGTACGAGCGGGGTGCAGCAAGCCTCTGACTCCGGCAGCTCTTGATTCGACATTCTTCGATATTGACAGATATCGAATCAACACGCAACCAACCAGAGATGAATATCCGCCTCCGCGATTGCCGATGCGACACTGATTCGAAACCCACAATCGACGATCGGACCGAACGATGACCAGCAAGCCCGACGTAGAACAGCGCCACCTGAACACGGAGACGCCTCCGCTCCTCAAAATTCCGAATATGAATCGCACCGGAGTTTCCGGGGACTTCATTCTTTGGGAAAGATGGAGTCATGTCGTCAGCAACGAACAAGAGGTACCCGCCCGAGTTGCGTGAGCGTGCGGTGCGGATGGTCGCCGAGGTCCAGCACGAATATCCGTCGGAATGGGCCGCGGTCGAATCCGTGGCCGACAAACTCGGTATCGGAACAGCGCAAACATTGCTCAACTGGATTCGGAGAGCGCAAACTGATGCCGGCGAGCGGCCTGGTGTGACGAGCGAAATGGCTGCGGAGATGCGCAAGCTTCGCGCTGAGAATCGGGAACTCAAGCGTGCCAACGAGATCCTGAAGTCGGCATCGGTTTATGTGGGTGATCGATGTCAAGTGCCCGTGTCGTCGAGTCGCTGGATAAGTCCGTCGAAGACCTTCTGCCGCCCGATCTGGCCCTTGTCTGCGGCGTCGTCTCGCTGACGGGTGAGGGTGGGGAGAAACTCGATGGTGGTGACGAAGAACGTGCATGACTCGCAGATCGACTCGAAGTGGCAGTCGAGTTCGACTGGGCGTGCGCAGTAGCCGTTACCGAGCATCCGCCGGTGGGCTTCGGCGCGGAGTTTGCGCATCGCGGCGGGCTCGTCCTCGGCAGGCAGGACGGCGGGTTCGTGTTTACTGTAGAGGGCTTCGACTTTCTCTGTGACGGAGAAGTATTGGTCGGCAACGGTCCGGTCCGCGATTCGGGCATAGACCATCGTCATCTCCATTGTCTTGTGCCCGAGCAATGCGGCGATCGCCTCGAGGCTCATACCCCGGTTGATGGCCTGCGTCGCGAGTGTGTGCCGCAGCTGATGAGGGTGGACGTGGCCGATTCCCGCTGCGGCAGCAGCGGATTGGACTGCCTTGTCGATTCGGGTGCCCGGGATCGGACGACCGCGGTCGGTGAAGAGCAGCGGACTGTCCTGCCAGTCCGGTCGGTGCTCGAGCCAGGTGTCGATCATTGTTTTGAGTTGGGGATGCAAGGGGACGTACCGGTCGTTGTGGAGCTTGCCGACGGGGATGCGGAGCCAGTAGGCGGAACCGATCTGGACGACCGAATCGATTGTCAGGTCGAGGAGTTCGCCTTTGCGCATGCCGGTACGTGAGAGCATTTCGATGGCGAGGCGACCGAACTCGTCGGGCAGGTTGCGGGCTGCGGTCAAGAACTTGGCGGCGGCGCCGTCGTCGAGGAATCGCGGTAGCGGCTTGTCCTTGATCGGCCGGTCCGAGGAGTAGACCGGCGCTCGGGCAGGGATATCAGGATAGTCCCATTCGATGATGCGTTGATAGAACGCGCTCAGGTGCCCCATGCGCATGCCGATGGTGGTCTTGGACAGGTTCGTGTTCTTGCGATACCCCGGCCGTGCCGCCAACCAGGTCTTGTAGGCCTCGATGTGGGTGCGGTCGATGTCGGCGACGCAGACTACGTCGCTGGTGGTGGCCAGATGGCCGGCGAACTGGCGCAGTGTGGTCTCGATGCAGTCCACCGACGAGACCCGCAGGCTGATGCCGATCTGGTCGAGGTAACGGCGCATCGTAGCGACCATGACGGGCGCGCACTCCTCGGCGCGGTCCCAACCGATCTCGGGCACCGATCGTGCTGCCCAGCGTTTGCGCGGATGTGGCCGGGGTCCTTGGCCGCGATGGAACATGAGCGCATCGAGCCCAAAGAGTGGCGCGTTCAACGATTTCGGTGCACGCCCGACCTTGGCGACTACGGCGGAATGAAACTGGGCCCGGGCCGCGACATACTCCGCCGAGGTGAGCGCCTCGGTCGTGGCGCCGGCGATGACACAGATCTGCGCGAGTTTGGACCACATCTTCCCTGCCTCGCGCTCGCAGAATCCCAAACTTGTTGCCTGCGTGCGGAATGTGGAAGCAGCTACGGGTTCACGTTCGGCCAGATGGGCGCCCCATTTCGATGATGATTGCACAACATAGATCGCATCGACGGCCACCGACTCGAAGACGGCCGCGAAGGCAACGAACGCGCGCACGATGTCGGAAGCTGCCATGCGCGCCGACACCGGTAGCGCGTTCCATGCGCCGAGATCACCGAACCTGTCCTCGAACCGCAGGACAGCCCGGAGTCGGGTTCGGTGGGCATGTGCATTGGTGACCGCGTGAACGTATGTGCGGGCCGCGGTTGACTCAGGTTTTCTCAAAGAGTCTGTCGGAACGCTCATTTCGCATCTCCAGGGATGTCACCGGCGATGCCGTCGAGAATGTCCATCGCCTTGGAATACTCGCCGATCAGCCAGTCGTTGGCCAGATGCAGATAGATGCGTGTGGACTCGATGGATGCGTGCCCGGCTTGAGCTTGAATCGCCTCCAACGCCATCCCCGATTCGCGGAGTCGGGTGAAGCAGGTGTGTCGAAGTTCGTGACATGTCGCATGAGGTAACCCGCCTCGAACTCGGGCGCCGGAGAGAATTTCATCGAGACCGGCCGCGGAAAGCGGGTTGCCGCGTCTGGGACGTTTGAGGACCACGAAGACATGATCGGTGGCACTGTCGATCGGGCGTTCGGCGTCGAGATAGCGGCCGAGGCTTTCGAAGAAGGTCGGTGCGACCGGGACGATGCGTTGGTGGCCGCCTTTGCCGGCGGCGACGAACACTCGTCGCTCACCGGGTCGGACATCGGGCATCCGTAAGCCCAGCACCTCGCATCGGCGTAGTCCGCCGAACAGCATCAACAGGACCATCGCCCGGTCTCGTTCGCAGCGTAGCGCGGCCAATAGTGCGTTGACCTCGTCGGGGCTCAGTACCCGTGGGAGGCGCCGCGGCGCTCTGATCAGTGGGGTCCCGCGAACGTGAGAGCGTCCTGACCGGGTCGAGAGGCCTCGCGGCACGGGATTCTTCTCGACCAGCCCACGCTCATGGAGGTAGGAGAACAGGCCGGAGATCGACGCCAGTCGACGTTTGATGGTCGAGGTGGCCAGTCCCGATTCGCCGTCGCTGAGGCGGACCACATTCTCTTTGCGTGGAAGTCGTTGCGCTTGAATGAAAGCCAGTACATCGCTGGTGCTCACCTGCGTCGGTTCCTTGCCGATGATGGTGAAGAAGACTTTCAGGTCGAACGTCTGTGCCAGGAGGGTGTTGGTTCGTGCTCTCGCAGCGACGAAGCGTAGGTATTCATCGAGAAGTGGTTCGCCGAGTCGTGGAATTTCGCCAGGCGGCCGGACCAGCGCTGGGACGAAAGCATTCATTGTGGGGCCTCCTCGATCGAGCCGACAACCGACATGATCAGCCTGACACTGGATGCGTCAGATCACCCACATATCATGATTTTCTTCGCAGCGGAGCTCGACCGCAACAACAAGTGATCATCGACTACGTCAACCGATACAAAAGCGAGTACGGCGTCGAGCCAATCTGCAGGGTGCTCAGCGAGCACGGCTGCTCCATTGCGCCGTCCACCTACTACGAAGCGCGCAACCGTTCCCCATCTCGGCGGTCTCTGCGCGACGAGGAGCTCAAAGCCGAGGTCAGCCGGGTGCATGCCGAGAACTATTCGATCTACGGCGCCCGCAAGGTGTGGCTTCAGCTGAGGCGAGAGGGTATCGAGGTAGCGCGGTGCACGGTCGAACGATTGATGGGTGTCCTCGGGCTCGAAGGGGCACGAAGAGGAAAGATCAAGCGCACCACCATCGCCGATCCACAAGGCAGTCGTGCGGACGATCTGGTGCAGCGAAGGTTCAACCCGGTCGCGCCAAACATGTTGTGGGTAGCTGACTTTACTTACGTTTCGACGTGGTCGGGCTGGGTGTACGTCGCGTTCGTCATCGACGCGTACTCGCGGCGGATCCTCGGATGGCGAACTGCGACGACGATGACGACACCGCTGGTGCTCGATGCCATCGAGCACGCAATCTGGACCCGACGCCGAGAGGGAATTGCCGACCTGTCCGGGCTCATTCACCACAACGACCGCGGATCGCAAGGCGTATTCAACCGGTCGAAGCAACACGTTGCTGTTGAATTGATCGTAGGTGTTCGTCCCAAGCTTCAGCGGGGGTTCGCCATTGGAGTCGTTTCCGTGGTCGCGTGTTGAGAGCGTGGGCGACTGCCGCGAGATCGTCTGGGTTCCATCGCGAGAGATCAGTTCCCTTCGGAAAGTATTGGCGCAGTAGTCCATTCGTGTTCTCGTTGGTGCCTCGTTGCCACGGGCTGTGCGGGTCGGCGAAGTAGACCTTCAGCCCGGTGTCGATGGTGAACTGGGCGTGTGCGGACATCTCTTTCCCGCGGTCCCAGGTCAGCGAGCGTTTGAGTTCGGTGGGCATCGACGCCAGTGCCTGTGTCAACGCTCTGTTCATCGACACCGCTCCGTATCCCGACAGTGCCGGCCCGTTCTTGGTGATCGGTTGCTGTCGCCACCCACGCTCCCGTGGCAGGTGCACGAGGGTGGTGTATCCGGTTGTGCGCTCGACGACGGTTCCGATTGCGGACCTGTCCGTACCGATGATGAGGTCACCCTCGTGGTGCCCGGGGATCGCACGGTCGTCGGCTTCTTCGGGACGCTCGCTGATCAGTACGTCCGGGCTCACGTGAGCCCAGGCAGCACGCTTTGCTCTTGCCCGCGGCATGCGCAGAGCACGGCCGGTGCGCAGGCACAAGATGAGTTCGCGGCGCAGGCCGCCGCGGCCCTCGATGAACAGGGACTGGTAGATGGCTTCGTGGCTGATTCTCATGCTCAGATCATCCGGGAAATCGATTGGTAGCCGGTTCGAAATCTGCTCGGGGCTCCACGCTTTCACCCATCGGCGGTCCTGACGATGGGGCTTGTTCAAGCCTTTCCATTGCCGTTCGAGCGGTCCGGCGACAGCATCGCCGCCCGGCATGGTGATCCGGCCCGAGAGTCGGTCCTCAACATAGTGCCGTAACCGATCGTTGGCCGTGAGCTTGGCGGTCTTCGGGCGGCGGGCAAACAACTCGGCTTTCCAGTGCGCCACGCTGGCGCGGTATTCGAGCGTGCCTCCACGCGTGGCAGCGTTGCGGCGCAACTCCCGCGAGATCGTCGACGGGCTCCTCCCGATGGCACTCGCGATCGCGCGCACTCCGTGGCCGGTGGCGTGCAGGATCGCGATTTCCTCACGCTCTGCCAAAGAAAGGTACCTGCCTGCCGGCGGGGGCCACGAGTACGGCGTCATCCCGCCAGCGTGCCGGAACCACCGCTGACCAACCGCTTGCGCCACGCCGACAGCGTCAGCTGCCTCGCGAGGTAGCTTGCCGGTACTGATCTGCTCCCAAAAATCTCGTTCCTTAGACCGAGGATGGCCCGGCGCTCCCGGTGACCTCATCGGAGCCCTGCCCGTCACCTCCCGCACCCAATCCGATGGACGACCCACAACACCCTCCTGACCTCGAATGTTGCTTCCACCGATTGAGCCCAATCAATACACGTCAATTGCGTTCACCGACAAGCTCATTGAGGAGGGTATCGATGCCTCGATCGGGTCTACCGGGTCGAGCTACGACAATGCTCTCGCCGAAACGATCAACGGGCTCTACAAGACCGAGTTGATCAAACCCCGCGGGCCATGGCGAACAGTCGAACATGTGGAAATCGCGACGTTGGAATGGGTGGACTGGTTCAACCACCGACGACTCTACGAGCACTGCGGCGATGTTCCACCGGCCGAACTCGAGGCGTTCCACTACGGTGAACACAGAACTACGCGAATTGCGGAGTTCTCAAATCAGTAAGTCTCCGGACTCGCCGGTGCGATTCAATATCTTTGCCACCAAAGGCTTTGTTCGCAATCAAGGAGCCGGGACCCAAGCCTCAAACGACGCTAGGTGGGGGTGCCCGACACTATCCCCACTCGCGTTTGCCATCTTATCGGCATCATGCTCTCCATTCTACTGGACCCATCCCAAACCACAAACAAGCAGAAAACAAGAAACGTCGCAATCGGCACTGCTACAACAGAATTCGATTCTCGCCAAATCGCCCATGCGCACAATTGCACAATTGCACAATTGCACAATTCTTCCTCGGTAAACGATGCCCAAAGTTACTGAAAAGCAAATAGTATTTAAGACGCCAAACCCGATCTCATGCGCCCGCCACACGCCCGGATCGACAACCTGGTCAAGACCCGTACCAAGTACTATGATTCGTAGTAGTTAATGGGCTTCGGCACATCGCCAGGGTCGCTAATGCGGTTTCACGTCTAGGTCGGGGACATGGATCCGAGTTGCATTGAGGGGATCAAACGTAGGCAACGGAGCATCCGTTGCGCGACCGGGTTATGCCCGGACAATTTAATTATGTTGGCTAACAACAGTTTTCGATATGTGACCCTCGCCGCACATGGCGTCGGATCTCAGCCTGCTCTAAGGGTTCGTCAGTAGCGTCTGTGAGCACAGTTCCCTCCGACCCAGACAGCCCGCGCACGAGATGGCTGGCAGCGCAACAACTTATGCGTTGCGGGATGCGTCTTCGTCTCAGTGCGGAGGGAAGCCGTCCAACACGAGAGCGCCGGCAGCAGAAGGTCGGGGTGAAGGAGTGAGCCATATGCCAGCGACCCGGACCACCACGGAGCCCGACGTTCCACCAGCCACTGCCGGTGACAGCTCGACGACGGAGTCACCACTATCTCGCATTCTGCGGCACGACGTGGCCGCGTCGTTGGTGGTGTTCCTGGTTGCGTTGCCGTTGTCGTTGGGCATCGCGATCGCCTCGGGTGCCCCGATCATGGCCGGACTAATCGCCGCGGTGGTCGGCGGGGTCGTCGCGGGTTTGCTGGGTGGGTCGCCCTTACAGGTCAGCGGCCCGGCGGCGGGTTTGACCGTGGTGGGCGCCGAGTTGGTCAACACCTTCGGGTGGAAGGTCACCTGTGCGATCACCGTCGCTGCCGGGGTGCTGCAAATCCTGTTCGGGCTGAGCCGGGTGGCCCGCGCCTCGCTGGCGATCTCGCCGATGGTGGTGCATGCCATGTTGGCGGGAATCGGCATCACCATCGCCCTGCAGCAGGTTCACGTGCTGCTCGGTGGCAGCTCGCAGAGTTCCGCGTGGAACAACCTGACTGCACTGCCGAGCCAGATCGGCGACGCCCACCTCTACGATGTCTTCGTCGGCGCAACTGTGATCGCCATTCTGCTGGCGTGGAAGTTCGTGCCGGACAGACTGCGGCGGGTACCCGGCCCGCTGGTGGCGGTCGTCGCCGCGACCGTCCTCTCACTGGTCTTGCCGCTTGAGGTCGAACGCATCGTCCTCGACGGATCGTTGTTCGACGCGATCGCGCTTCCCGCCCTCCCCGACGGTCGGTGGCTCGGCGTCGCCACCGGAGTCCTGACCGTGGCGTTGATCGCGAGCGTCGAAAGCCTACTCTCGGCCGTCTCGGTGGACAAGATGCACACCGGCCCGCGTTCGGACCTCAACCGGGAGTTGCTCGGCCAAGGGGCCGCGAACATCACGTCCGGCATCCTCGGCGGCCTACCGGTCACCGGCGTCATCGTCCGCAGTTCCACCAACGTCTCCGCCGGCGCCCGCACCAAGGCCTCCGCGGTTCTACACGGAGTATGGATCCTGGTGTTCTCGGCGCTGCTCGCCGGTCTGGTCCAGCAGATCCCGAAGTCCGTTCTCGCCGGCCTGCTGATCGTGATCGGTATCCAGCTCATCAAGCTTGCGCACCTGCGGATCGCGCACCGCACCGGGGACCTGTGGGTATACGGGGTCACCGTTGCCGCGGTGGTGTTCCTCAATTTACTTGAGGGTGTGCTGATCGGGCTGGCCCTGGCGATCGCGCTGGTGGTGTGGCGGGTGGTTCGTGCATCGATCCATGCCGAGCCCGTGGGCACCCCACAATCGCGGCAGTGGCGGGTGGTGGTGGAAGGCTCGTGCAGCTTCCTTGCCCTGCCCAGACTAACCGGGGTGCTCGCCTCGGTGCCACCGGGAAGTCAAGTCACCGTCGAACTCACGGTCGACTTCCTCGACCACGCCGTCTTCGAGGTCATCGAGGAATGGTCGCGTCAGCATGAGAGCACCGGCGGAACTGTGCTGATCGACGAGCGAGGAACCGCGGAGATGGCCGGTGCCGCGGCCGTGCCGTCGCGCGCCACCGACGGCACGGCACAACTCAGCCGCCGCGGCGGCTTCGCCCCATGGCGGGTATGGCAGAAATACCTACCCCACCCCCACCAAGAGGGCGACAAAATGCAGCATCCGAACCCGCGAGCCATGCGATCGGTGCTGGCCGGAATCTCCGACTACCACCGCACGCACGCACCGCATCTGCGCCCACATATGGACGATTTGCACGACGGTCAACGACCCGACTCACTGTTTCTGACCTGCTCGGATTCGCGGGTCGTCCCTAACATCATCACCAGCAGCGGCCCTGGAGACCTGTTCACCGTCCGCAACATCGGCAACCTGGTTCCCGCCGGTCAACGCGACGACTCCGTCGAGGCGGCACTGGCCTTCGCGCTCGACGAACTCGAGGTCAGCTCCGTGCTCGTGTGCGGCCACTCCGGGTGCGGCGCCATGAAGGCTCTCCTGGCCGACCCCGACCGTCCGTATCCTCAGTCCAGCGGCAGCATCGCCGTCCAGCAGTGGCTCGAGCACGCCCAACCGAGCAAGAACGCATACCACTCCGGGCACCCGGTGGCGCGGTCGGCTGCCGACGCCGGATTCAGCGCGGTCGATCAACTCGCCATGGTTAATGTCGCCCTGCAACTGCAGACCCTGCAGCGGCATCCGCTGATCGGCGCGGCGATGTCGGAGGGACGGATCCACATCGCGGGCCTGTTTTTCGACATTCCCACCGCACGGGTACTCGCGGTCTCCACCACCTGCGTCATCGAACTCGACCCCGACCGTGCGCCGGTGGCCTGATCAACGAGACACTCCCGACAAGAGCATGAACCGGTGACCCCGGCGGGTTGGAGCCAGGCGGGGTACCGTGAAAAGAGAGCAGACGGCTGCACCTGCCGCCTCGAATCGGTCCAGGTGACCTGGGTCGATCCGCTCGCAAGGCTCCCACGGAACAGGAGTGAGTCGTGAACCCGAGCCGTGGTGTTGTCAGTGGGCCGAACAGGTTGGCTGACAAGGAGGAGGGTGTCGATCTCGTCGGGTTCCTCACCCCGGGAGTGCTGATCACGCTCCTGGTGGTGGTGGTCGTGTTCCTGGCCGCCGCCGCGGTCACCGGCTGGTTGCTGTGGCGGCGGATGCGCCGCAGCGGGGTGCTCGCCCGGGGCCGGGCGGCGGCCGAGAGGGGCCTGCTGACCGTCGGAGTGCAGGCGCTGCCCGCGGGCCCGCGCCGAGACCTGGCGGCTCTGCAGACGCAGGTCGGCCGGAGCCGGGCGGAGCTGGCCCGTCAAGCGGACGCCGCCTCCGCCACCTCGGGCGGATATCTCGGTGACCTGCCGATGGTGCTTCCCCAACTCGACGCCGACGGCGTGCGTCTCGAACGGGCGCTAGCAGCGTTGGTAATCACCCGCGACGAGCGTCGAATCGCCCGCGACCAGCAAGAGTTCTCCGCCCGCGCCCGGGAGTACATCGATGCAACTGACCGGGCCATCGCCGCGATCCGCGCGGCTGAGGCCGCCCATCGCGGACCCGAAACGACCCTGCTGTACGCCGAGGTGGACGAGGCCGTCGCCAGCCTCAACGCCTACAGTGACGCCTACCGGGAGCTCGGAGACGGTAGCAGCTGACCCGGAAACGCAGACCCGATCCCTCCCCGTTGCCAGTGAGACCCCGTTGCTACGGGACCCCCGACGCTGGGCGTGTCTCTATGCTGGTGCACCTGTCGTCCGGTGAGGGGAACGGCGACGTCGTGGCGGCAGCCCCACGCCGAATGCGCCGCCGGCGAGACGGATCACTGCCCGCCACGGGGCATGTCCTACGGGGCTTTGAGGACGACCGGGGTCGCTGGTGCCGCATCAAGCCCGGACAGCGCGCGCCTGGGTCTCGGCGTCATACATCTTCGGTGCAGGCATGATCAACATTCTCCTTGTTGGAATCAGGAGCCACCATCTCGTCCAGGCGGTTCAGACACCGCCGGATCGCACCGGAACTGTGCCGATGGTTCAACCCGACGACCGGCAACCCTCTTGCATCGAGTCGCCGGCCGGGGCTGACCCGGGTGATCAGCGATCCCGCGCGGGGCGGCGATCGGCTACCCGGCGCGGGGCTGTGCGATTCGTCTATCGGGGAGGCGGGGCGCCGGGGAATCCGCGGGCGTATTTCGGGTCGACCGGCGGTAGCTGCGTGGGCCCGAAGTTGTTCACGATCGGCATCATCGCCTTGAACCAGGTGCGTGCCGGTTCGGTGCCGCCGAACAGATTGCCGTCCGCGCAGGAGCGCAAGGGGCTGGTGCAGATCTGCCCGGGGTTCGGCGAGTCGCCGAAGATATAGACGGCGCCTGCCAGGTTGTTGGTGAATCCGAGGAATCCGGAGGACATGTTCGACTCGGTGGTGCCCGTCTTCCCGGACATGGGCAACGTCCAACCCGCGCCGGACGCCGCGGTCGCCGCGGTGCCGCCCGATTTGTCGTCCTTGCTCAGCGCATTGGCCAGGGTTTCGGCCAGGCCCGGTTCGACGACCTGTTCGCACGCCTGCTCCGTGAGGGGCACCGGGCGCCCGTCGCGATCGAGGACCGAGTCGATCGGACTCGGCGGGCACCACCTGCCTCGTGAGGCCAGAGTGGCCGCGACGTTCGACAACTCGAGCGGGTTGATCCAGGTCGGGCCCAGCGTGAAGGAACCCAGGTTCTGGTCTTTTTGTAGGTCGGCCATGCTCTGGTCACCGAAGCCGGAGGTGCCCGGCGCGGTGTAGGAGCGCATCCCGAGTCGCACCGCCATGTCCACCGTCGCTGCGACCCCTGTCTCTTCGAGAAGTTTGACGAACGCGGTGTTCGGTGATCGTGCGAGTGCGTCGGTCACCGACAGCGAGGCCGGATAAGGTGCCGCATTTTGTACGCAGTACGTCGTCGGCGGACAGCCGGGGGCCCCACCGTCGCCCATTCCTCTCGCATCGTACCTGCCGGGGACGTCGAGGACGGCGTCGGTGCCGAGGCCCTTCTCCATGGCGGCGGCGGTGGTGAAGATTTTGAAGATCGAGCCGGCGCCGTTCCCTGCGAGCGAGTACGGCAGAGGCTGAACGGTTTCGTTGGCCGCACTGTTCAGACCGTAGTTGCGGCTGCCCGCCATCGCGAGTATCCGGTGCTGGCTCTGGCCGGGCTGCACGACGTTCATCACACTTGCGACGTCCTCGAGTCCGGGGTCGGCGTAGGCGGCGACCGCCGACTTCACCGAAGCCTGGACCACCGGATCGAGGGTCGTCCTGATCGAGTAGCCGCCCTTGTCGATCTGGTCCCGGGGCAGTCCGGCGTTCTCGAGATAGCGCAGCGCGTAGTCGCAGAAGAATCCGCGGTCCGCGGCGGCGATGCACCCGCGGGGCACGATGCTGGGGGAGGGCAGCATTCCGAGCGGTGCCTCCTTGAGTCCCCGGATCTCGTCCGCGCGCTCGGGAATATTGGTCATCATCGTGTCGAGCACGACGTTTCGGCGGTCGCGTACTCCGCCCGGATTGGCATAGGGGTTCAGCGTGGAGTTGGACTGCACCATGCCGGCGAGCATCGCCGACTGCGCCACAGTCAGGTCTTTCGCGTCGACGCCGAAGTAGGTGCGCGCGGCGTCCTGGACACCGAACGCGCCGTTTCCGAACGGCACCAGATTCAGATACCGGGTGAGGATCTCGTCCTTCGTCAACTGTTTGTCCAGCGACAGGGCCATCCGGATCTCCCGGACCTTCCGGGCCGGGGTGGTCTCGATCGCGTCGCGGCGTTCCGCGTCGGTCTTGGCGACCACATGCAGGAGATAATTTTTCACGTACTGCTGGTCGATGGTCGACGCGCCCTGCTCGACCTGACCGGTGGTGGTGTTGGTCAGGAATGCGCGCATCGTGCCCTGCCAGTCCACCCCCCGATGTTCCGGGAATCGTTTGTCCTCGATCGAGACGATCGCCAACTTCATCTCGTTCGAGATCTGGTCACTGCGCACCTCGAACCGGCGCTGCTCATATAACCACGCGATGGGATTGCCCGCCACATCCGTCATCGTCGTCACCCCCGGTGCGACACCATCGACAACCTCGGCTGCCGAATTGTCGACAGTGTCGGACGCACGGTTCGACACGTAGCCGACGCCGCCTGCCAGCGGAAAGATCATCCCGGCGAGCAGAACACCCCCGAGGGCCGAGCATCCGGCCAGCTTCCCCACAGTCTTGGCGATCGACACGTCAGCACCCCACCGGTACTCGGCCTCGGTGGGGAACCACCGAGCCCCATCGCCCGGCCAACAGGCCTCGGCGGCCGCCACCGCCCGTCGCATCCCGCCGCGCACCCGGTCTCGTCAGCGGGAATCGCCGCCCGGCCCGGAACGCCAGGCGCCGCTGGCGATGGCCGACACCCCACGGTGCGCGCTCCCTGATGGGTCTCCCCCGTTCGGCAGCCTTCCACACGCCCACGGGACCGGCCGCCCGGGTGGGCGCGGGCACCGCAACGGGGAGCAAAATAATGGTGCCCCACAGCCTGTTCCGCAAACGTGAGAACACGCGAGCGTCACTCATCGACCCCACGTCACACCGTTCCATACCTCGCTCCTGTCTCTCCGCGCCAATTCTCGTCAGCACTAGAACGGTCCTTCATCGCCTCGGCGGGCCGGAAACCCGGCCGATTCCGCGGTACCCACTAGCACGGTCAGGTCTTCCCGGTCCGGGTTCCGGTCTTGAGTAGGCTGACCACCGCGGTCACCACCAACACCCCGGTGATCACCCCGAGCGACAATCCGGTCGAGACCTCGGGCACGCTGACCGGATCGCCCCCGTTGACGAACGGCAGTGTGTTCTCGTGCAACGCGAGAAGCACCAACTTCCCGCCGATGAACGCGAGGATGATCGAAAGTCCGTAGGACAGGTACACCAGGCGCTCGAGTAGCCCGCCGATCAGAAAGAACAGCTGCCGCAGTCCCATCAGGGCGAACGCGTTGGCGGTGAAGACGATGTACGGCTCGCTGGTGAGACCGTAGATCGCCGGGATCGAGTCCAGCGCGAAGAGCAGATCGGTGAACCCCACCGCCACCAACGCCAGCAGCAGGGGCGTGGCCAGCCGCTTGCCGTCGATCCGGGTGGTGAGTTTGTCGCCGTCGAACTCATCGGTTGCGGCCAGGAACCGCTTCGCGGTGGCGGTGATCCGGCTCTCCCGTTTCTCCTCGGCCTCTTTCTCGTGGCCGGTCTCCCGGATTAGTTTGTAGGCGGTGTAGACGAGGAAGACGCCGAACAGGTAGAACACCCAGCTGTAGGCGTTGATCGCCGCCGCCCCGACCGCGATGAAGAGTCCCCGCATCACCAGGGCGATCAGAATTCCGGCGAGTAACACCTTCTGCTGATACTCGGGCGGAACCGCGAAACTGGACATGATGACCGCGAATACGAAGAGGTTGTCGACGGAGAGCGCCTTCTCGGTGATGTAGCCGGCGTAGTACTCACCGCCGTAGGCGCCACCCCACATCCAGATGACGGCGAATCCGAACGAGATCGCAACCCCGATGTACACGGCCGACCAGAACGCCGACTCCCCGAACGTCGGAGCGTGCGGGCGGCGCACGTGCGCGAAGAAATCGAACACGAACAGGCCAAGGATCGCCGCGCAGGTGATGAGCCAGACCATCGGTGAGACGGACATCAGCTACCGACTTCGGATGACCCGTTAACGGCGCCGGACACGAGAGCACCTGCCATAGAAATCTGTGACCACCGCGTCGTACTCACAAGGCGGCGACACAGCGTAGCTGTGCGATCACCCGCTCCGTCGCGTACTGCACTCGTCCAACAGTTTGCCCCACAAACCACGTGGGAACCCAGATCCGCCATTCTGTTAATGCCTGTGCTCCTCCCACGGCAGAGAGGAGGCGTCGACCTCCAGGCCGATTGAATTCAAAGTCCTACCTAGGCCCTGGCACGAGGACCACTGTAGGCATTGCCGCGTACGATAATACTATGTTTCGTAGTATTTGACATGAGAAGGGAAGCGGCATATGCGTGCAGAACTGACGCAGATCACTCAGGAACTCGTCCATCATCTCGACGAAGTCGCCATGTCGCTGATCGAACTCCCCCATGCGGTCGTCACGTCGTAATACAACCCGAGGGAGTCCACGGTCACCCGATCCCGCTCGTCGAGCTTCAGGGTGCGTCGACTCTGGAAAGATGAACAAGCTCGGAGCTACGGGCAAGCCCGGTTCCGGCAGACGGTATTGCCCGGACGATATATATGCGGCTATACAACATTGAGAATGTTGACGAGAATGTTGACGAGAATGTTGACGTCGAGCTGGACGAGCAACATCCCCGCGTACATCGCCGCCAGCACGAGGTAGCGTCGTCCGTCTGCCCTTCTCGTACTTGCAGACTCTCGTTGAAGTGAAGTCGAAGTTGGCTATGTGTCGTTGTGGACAGGGGCACGAACATCTCCGCGAAATAACTCACGCCACAACGAAGCGAGAACCGCACACCCTGGAAACATGACAACGCCCGGTAACCTCTCGAAGACCACCTCCAGGAATAACGGAGATGCTGATGTAGCGTCGTCGCTGCCCTCATCGCCGGCCCTGCGCGTGGGCGGAATCCTGATGGCGTCGGCGGACGGGAGGGCGCTACCGGCGAGTGTGTTGGCTACCGAAGCACGGATCAGCGCGCAGTCAGCGTCCGACACCTCAAAAGGCTTGTGGCAGGAAACCAGCCCTGGGTCGCTGTGACAGCGACGACCGTTCTGACCGCGGAAATCGTCAGCGCTGCAACCATTCCCGAGACCACCGCGCCGGGAATCCACCACCTGCGTAGATCGCGGGTCTCGATGCTCGGGCCTGCAAACATTTTCTTTCCCCCTCCCCCTACTTCGACGATAGTCGTGGGGTGTGGGCGGTTCGAGACCAATATATGTGCCTATATGCGCACATATAGGGTTATAGTGGGTTCGCCCCTACCATCAGCGGAGTAACGCCTTGCTCACCGTTCTACGTCACCGCACCTTCCGCGCGTTGTTCGCCGCGCAGATCGTCGCCCTGGTCGGCACCGGATTGCTCACGGTGGCTTTGGGGCTGTTGGCCTACGACTTGGCCGGGAGCAATGCCGGCGCAGTTCTGGGCACTGCTCTCGCGATCAAGATGATCGCGTATGTCGCTGTTGCGCCGGTGATCTCGGCGGTCACGGACCGGGTTCCCCGCAAAGTGCTGTTGGTCTGCGCCGACGTCGTGCGTGCGGGGGTTGCGATGATGCTGCCGATGGTCGATCAGGCGTGGCAGATCTATGTGCTGATCTTCGTGCTGCAGGCGGCGTCGGCGACCTTCACCCCCGCGTTCCAATCTGTGATCCCGTCGGTATTGGTCGAGGAAGAGCAGTACACACGTGCGCTGTCTCTCTCACGTCTGGCCTACGATCTCGAGTCATTGCTCAGTCCGGTACTGGCCGCGGCACTGTTGACGATGATCACCTACCACTCGCTGTTCCTGGGAACGGTTGCAGGTTTCGTGGTCTCGGCCGCGCTCGTGGTGAGTACGTCCTTGCCGTCCCTGACGCCGGTGGATCGTTCGGTGCCGTTGCTCACTCGCATCACCGCCGGCGCGCGGGTGATGGTGAGCAGCCCGGTACTGCGGGGCTTGCTGGCACTGAACGTGGTCGTCGCCTCCGCCACCGCGCTCGTGGTAGTCAACACGGTGGTGTACGTGCGAGATCTCCTGGGCGGATCGAATACCGGGGTCGCGGTGGCATTGGGATGTTTCGGCGGCGGCTCGATGATGGTCGCGTTGGCGCTCCCGCGCCTGCTCGAGAGGGTTTCCGATCGGCGAGTGATGTTGGCGGGCGCGACGATCATTCCGTTGGGATTGGCAGGGGCGTCGTTGTTCTTGCTGACCGACTCACGGTCTGCCATGGGCTGGGTCGCGTTGGCGACGCTCTGGATCGTTCTCGGCGCGGGTACTTCGTTGATCAACACCCCGTCGGCACGACTGCTGCGTTACGAGTCCCCCCCGGAGAACCGCAGCGGCGTGTTCACCGCCCAGTTCTCGCTCTCGCACGCATGTTTTCTCCTGACCTATCCGATTGCGGGTTGGGTGGGCGTGTGGAGCGGTCAGGTCGTTGCCGCGGGGACACTGACTGCACTCGCTACACTCGCAGCAGTAGTTGCCTCGCGTGTGTGGCCCGCATCATTGGGCTCGGTATCGAAGGCGGTAACCGTGGGAGGGAGGTAGCACCGATGACCGAGAACATCTCGCACGTGCAGCCCCGGATCGCTCCGAGTCTCGAACACCACCTCGTCCCGGATCAGCTTCGTCTCGACGCCGCTACCAGCACCTTCCGCATGCTCGCCGATCGCACGCGTTTGCACATCCTCTGGCTGCTCACCCGCGGGGAGGCCGATGTCTCGGCTTTGACCGAGGCCTGCCAGGCCTCGCGAACCGCTGTCAGCCAGCATCTGGCGAAATTACGATTCACCGGTTTGGTCGATACCCGCAAAGAGGGCCGCCGTGTGATCTACCGGATCCATGACGGCCACCTTGCTCGGCTGGTCACCGAGGGCCTGAGCCACGCCGATCATGTCGTCACCGGTGAGCCCGGGCACGACTGAACCTGCCCCCCATCATCTCTTCCCATGCCCGTGGATGGATGGGAATGCAGCGGCGTCACGTGTTCTGCCCGCCGGTCCTTCGGCGACGGACACGGCACCCCGTCGAGCAACCGATCACCTGTGGACTGAATCGACAAGTACGTGGTAGCGATCATCAAGGTCACTGGGAGCGAGGGAATCGATTGTCCGCGGGTACATCGTCGGAACTCCACGACAACGCCTCCGCCCGCCCCGGCGGAGACCTATGATCCTGCGCATAATTCCTCGTCACCACAGCGGGTGCTGGCAGCGACCGCCACCCTCACCCCCTCCTGTCGATCTCCTTAGCGCAGGACTGGGCGGAGTTCGGTGGGTCCGGCGTTCGTATTCGGTGTTCTTCCTAGTCCAGTCGGTGCTGACGATCGCTCCGGTGCCCGCGAACGGGTGTTCGCCCTCAATGCCGGGCTGTTGTTCGGCCCAACTGGCGGGGTCGCCGCCGCGATTAGCGCCACGACGGTCAGCGCCGTACTAGCGTCGCTGCTGGTGCGGGCGCTTGGGCGCACGGCGGTTCAAGCGCGGATGACACACCCCCGGCGAAGACCATCGATGCCCGACTGGCCAGACGCGGGTGGCTTCGGCTTATCGCCCCGGCACCGTTCGCCCTGGTCAACTATTGCTCCGGACTCTCGGCTGTGCGCCCACTGCCCTACACTGCGGCTACGGTGGTGGGCACTCTGCCGGGCACCGTCCGCAGCAGTGTCGCTCGGTGACGCGTTGTCCGGCCAACCGAACCGTGCCCGGATGGTCGTGACGTTGGTATGCGTGGCGGTCAAAGCTGGCAGGCTTGCTGATAGACACCCGTCTGCCCGTATCGCCGGCCACACTCCGTAAGGGCGGTCGGCACAGATCGAGCAGCGCGAGCGGTCACTCCGTCGGGGCCGAGCCCGTCGGGGCCGCGCTGAAGGCCGACAGCAGCCCTGGGTCAGCTAGGACGAACCGCTCGAATCATGTTCTGAGCACCCGAATTCGATGGCCTTGAAGGTCAGAGTTGAAGGGTCCTTACGAATTTACGAGTCGCCTGATCGCGTCGGCGGCCTCCCTGATCTTGGCATCCGATTCCGGGCCGCCTGTTACAGCGGCATCGACGACGCAGTGACTGAGATGGTCTTCGAGCAATCCCATCGCCACCGCCTGCAGCGCTTTCGTCATCGCCGATATTTGCGTAAGAATATCGATGCAGTACTTTTCCTCCTCAACCATCCGCTGCAGCCCTCGTGACTGACCTTCGATGCGCTTGAGGCGCTTGAGAAATAAGTCTTTTGCACTGATGTACCCGTGGTTCACATCGTCGCGACGGCCTGGATCAACAGAATTAGTTGTACCCACGAGATTCTCCTCGTGCTCGCCGCCCGTAGTGGGCACCATTCAAAAGCGTGTCGCCGACGTGGTGGCGGCAATCGGTTGGCCTGCCCGTGCTGGTTCGATGTTCTGCCAGCCGGTTTCGTGCCGACGACGGACTCATCTTCCCGCGGACCTGATCGTGGATTCGTCGATAGTCAAATCATACCCCCCTGCCGTATCAGATGGGGAGGTTAGACGGCGAGCATTCCCCAAACACAGGAGGCAATTCACTGCGTGCTGCCCCACAGCTACTATGTCACTTAGTAGTTGCGGTGCCGGTCGACCGGAATTGTTGTCATCCATCGAGTACAGGACGAATCATTCAGATGCCCAATAGTCGTCGTGCGCGAGCGTCCCCACTCGTGGGAGTCGTCGGCGCCACTCTCATCGCCGTCCTTCTCGCGGCTTGTTCGACGCAGGTAAGCGACGACCAGGCTGGGCAGTCCGGCGCCCCCTCCATGCCAGGCGTGGAGTTCGCAACCGAACTTGATCATCTGCACGGGTTGCATGTCAACGCTGACGGCACCGTCCTGGCGGGTACGCATCGCGGACTGTTCGCTATCGGAGATTCGGGCGACACAGTGCAAGTGGGTGATTCCGACGACGATTTGATGGGGCTGGCGGGCGCGACTGGCAGCGACACGCTCTTTTCCTCAGGCCATCCGGGACCGTCCAGCAGCGCAGCCAACCCCCTTGGCCTACGCACCAGCAACGACGGTGGCCGAACCTGGACGGATGGCTCACTCGCGGGGAAAGTGGACTTTCATTCTCTGGCCACAGATGGCAATACGCTCGTCGGCTTCGACGGCGTCAGCGGAGTTAAATCGTCGAAGGATGAGGGAAGGTCGTGGGAATCAGGCGCCGCTCTGGAAGTCGCATCCCTCGCTCTCACCGACACCGGGACGTGGGCTGTCACCTCGTCAGGGCTGCAGTACAGCAGCAACGACGGGCGAACCTTCACAGACGCCACTGGAGCGCCGTCTCTGGTGCTGATCGCTGGAGCATCGGATGCATTGTGGGGGGTCGATCAAGATGGATTCGCATGGCGGAGCAGGGAAGGAAAGGACTGGGAGAAGCGCGCTAATGTCGGAGCTGTCGAAGCGTTGACTGCGGCGAGTTATGACAGCGCGTACGCGGCGACTTCTCAGTCACTGTATGCCCTGCACTGACCTGAACCATGTCGTTGTTCCTTCGATCGCTCCAGAGCATCACACTCATGCTCGTCGCGGGAGTCATTGCGTTTCTGGGAACTGGCATCGCAAACACACCCCACGCTGCTCATTACCGAACCTGGCTCGGAGACTGCCGTTTCCGAGCCTCCGCGAACCATCACCCTGATCTTCAACGAACAAGTCACCCCCCAGATCGATGCAATCAAAGTCCTGGACGATGCTGGCCGTGAGAGCCCGATGCGGCAGAGTCATCCAAGGGCGGCCCCGCAATCACTTCCCGGCTCTCGAAGGCTCCGTCGCCGGGCACCTACACCGTCCGGCGGCAAGTGATCGGCGCAGATGGTGACTTCGTCGAGGAAGACTTTCGGTTGCCGTCACGACCTACGGACTTCCCGTCAATTCTCGGCTGGGGTACAAGGAAAAATCAACAACGCCACGCGAATAAGCACCGACGGAATTTACCTTCACGAACTCGAAGACACAGTTTGGGCGCAGGGCAACACCAATGTTCTACACGGTTGCTTGAACCTCAGTCGCGCCGATGCACAATGGTTCTACGATTTTTCGCTCCCCAGAGATGTCGTGGAGATACGCAATACCGGCGGTGCCCCTCTCGAATTGTGGCAGAACGGCGACTGGAGTGTGCCGCGGGACCGATGGTCGGAAGGCAGCGCGTTGTGAGACTTGTCGTCGCCCTGTCGGAAAGCGATGTTGAATCGCTGACAGATTCTCCGCGCTCGACACTCTCTCGTAGCGTCGCTACGAAGGTGCTGGCAAGACCTTCGACACTTTCGAGCTGACAAGGGTTCTGCGGATCGTTGCTGGAGAGGTTGCCAGACACCGTAGCCGTATCTGGGCGGCAATGGGAAGCGGAACAGATAGTATTCAACAGGGGCTACTGAGCGCCGTCTCGGCAACCTCCAGCGTGCAGAGCCGACACCACGCCCCCATCGAGCGGTCCCAGATCACTGTGACTGTCGAATAGCAGACAGTCACTGGTGGGCGCCCGCACGAACCCGACGGAGGTTGCAGGTTTTGCTCTCACACGGTGCGGTGACGAATGTGGCTCTAGTAGGAGGAAAAAATGCAAGGTCTGGGAGAGCTCGAGGCACTAGTGATGGATGTGCTGTGGCGCTCCACCGAACCGGTTCGTGTTCGCGACGTCCTCGACGGCCTCGATGACGACCGTGAACCGGCGTACACCACGGTGATGACCGTCATGGACAATCTTCATCGCAAAGGTTGGGTGCATCGCAAGCGGAACGGCCGCGCGTACTGGTACGAAGCCACGCGAAGTCGCGAGGAAGCGGCAGCTGACGGGTTGCGCGCACTTCTCGAATCCACCGGGGACCCAACCGGGGTCCTGTTGCATTTTGTTCGCGGGACTTCCGACGTCGAATCGAAGATCCTGGCGCGTGGATTGCGTGAACGAGGAAAGAAGTGACAGCCGTCCTCGCGTGGGCGGTCGGTGGTCTTCTCGTTGCCGCGCTCTCCCCATTGTTCCTCGGATCGATGATGCGTCGCGGCGTTGATCCGCATGTCGTCCTCGTCTCGTGGGGGGCTCTGGTACTCGGAACTGTGGTGAGTATCAGCGTCCCGGTGATCTTGAGCCTTTTGCCCAGTCACGGAGGCGTCTCGTCGCTGATCGAATTCGCCCACAGCTGCTGGCTCGCTCTTCACGACGATGCTCCGGCCAGACTCGAGACCGCGGTGGGCGTACTCGGTGGGTCAGCGTTGGTCGTTGGGGCGGTACGAGCCACCGTCCATCTGTTCAACTTCTCCCGTACACGCCGCGAGCTACACCAGCAACACCTCGGGTTGCTGCGCATTCTGGGGGGTGCGCGGCCCTCATCACTGCTCTGGCTCCCGGTTTCTGCGCCCTTCGCCTACAGTATCGCTGGTCGCCCCGCACTTGTAGTTGCCAGCGATGGATTGAGAGATCAACTCGACACCGAGGCTCTGGCTGCAGTACTCGCGCATGAACGAGCACACATCACCGGACGCCATCATCTACTCGTCAGCGCAGCTCAAACGCTCGCCTACGCGTTCCCGTGGCTTCCGATCATGCGATCTTCGCCCCCATTGGTCCGTGCGTTAGTAGAAATCGAAGCCGACTCCCGAGCCGTTCGTCAGCATGGGCGCGAATCCGTGCACCGCGCCCTCCGCAGCATGACGCCCCACGACGTGCCCGTGGCGGCTCTGGGAATAGCGCAGGATTGCCTGGCGTTGCGACTTGATCGTTTGTCCTCCCCTCGCACCCACCACGCGACGCCCATTCGCTACCTCCGCACCCTTGCTGCCTGCGGAACGGCGATCGTCCTACCTGCGGCGCCCCTTCTGGCACTGCTGGGTGCGATGGCGATGGCTTCATGCGCAGCAGGAGCATGAACACAGTGCAAAACGGGGCAAGGACAGAGGCCGGCTCGCAGCGCCGGTGATTGAGGTCGGTTCAACCCCCTCCTCGAACTGAACCGGCCTCATCCACCGAACGCTGCACCGATCAATGTGACCCGATCCCTCGCGAAACTTGATTCGAGACCATCCCAATTTCCGCGAGACCCACTCCTGCGCACGCGGCAGCAGCCGAAAGCGCAAAGGGTTACTAATGGTCCCGATCACAACGCACCCAGCAGAAACGTCGCGACGATGATAATTCCGCATGCCGCGCTGGTCAGAAGCCGCCCGCGCCGAGTATGGGGATCCGCGCGGTAGGGGAACAACAGTTGACGGACCCACGTGTAGATAGCTGCAGCGACGACGAATACTGCTCCGTCATAGGGCTTTTCGGTACCGTAGAGGACCAAACCCAGCGCCGCGAGGCCAATGAGCAAACCTGCGAACGCTTCGATCAGTTGCACGGGGATTCGGCGCACCGCGAGAGTCCGGTCCGACGCCCACATTCCCCATCTCGACATGGTAGGTCGACCCGAACAGCATCCTGTCAAAAAACATCCCGGGCGCCCAATCGCAATACCGAGAAACAACCCTGGTGTTGTCACATCCAGCAACAAACCGACACCCAGACCGAAAGCTGCTCCACCGAGCACCAATACCGCGAGCGACACCACCAAAAATCCTTGTATGCATGCGCCGGCAGTGACGAATTTTCGAAGGCTCTGGCGGTGGAGTACCAAGTACCAGAGCTTCGCACCCACGTAGCCGAGAAGGCAGCCGAGGATCGAAATGAGAACTGCCGCGGTGGCGTTCTCGTTCATACGGGTCAAGAGCAGCGCCTGCATGACGATGGCGAACACTGCACCCAAACCGACTAACAGCGGCCACGTCCAGAGTCGCACGCCGGGCCCGTGCACCAATGGCGCTGGGGTAGTCCAGGCCGTCGCGGTCTGCGGAACTGCAATGTCGAACCGTCCGGTGGTTTCATCCGGAGTTTCGATGCGCTCTGCACTGACAGCCCAACTACCAGAGGAGATTCCGCGGATTCTCGCGGTCACCGCGAACCGACCA
>NZ_LVCT01000427.1:0-4336 GCF_001647205.1 Rhodococcus sp. EPR-134 | reverse complement strand
TCGGAAGTGACCTCGGGTGATTCCCCCCAGTACGTTGCTGCAAGCCCCTGTGGTTCTATCTGCGTGAAGGCTTCCGCGCACCCACCGCCAGGCCCAGCGAGCTCCGGTGCAGCGGTCGCCCCTCCGGCGCTCGGTGGCCGGGCAATGCGTTCGATGCCCGACGGCATGGTGGGCATCGACTCGCCGATGCCCTGCGCCGGCGCTGCTTCAGCCAAGGCACTGGCTGGTGTCGGCACTGCTTTACTCAGATACGCCGCCGCGGCCGCCGCGGCCAGTTCTTCCACTGCACTACCGACTGGACTAGGCCTGCTACTGGGCGTTGCGCCGCCATCGTCGTGCGGCCGTGAAGTGGCGTTCAGGTTCGATGACGTGGCACGTCGGGCTCGACTCGGTGTCGCAGACCGCTGTTTCGCACGGGTTTTGGTTGATTTTTTGCTCACCGTCGCCCCAATCTCTCGGCGGGCGCGGATGCCGACCGAACTACTAAGGTCAATAGTAGATGAACTACGAACCTGGATAGTAGGTCGAGGCCGAGCGTGAACGTGCCGGTGAGCACTGCGCCGCCAGACGAAACGCGTCGGGTCGAGTCAACGGATACTGAAATCCTCTGTGTCGCTACGATCTTGCGCACAGTCGAGAAGACTCCCGGAAATGACACCGACCGTCAACCGGCAATCACGCGGACGGTGTAGTAGTTTGCGAGACTGGGTACGCGCCTTGTCCACCACGTTTCCGAAGCCCGTCGCTGTTCATCTGGTTCGGCTTCGGCAGACTCGGCGGCCGATGCAGGACTGGGCGTAGGGATCGCAAATACGTTGCAGCAAGGGTGTGCAAAGTATCGAATCGAACAATCACATCTAAGGGATCTGCAAAATGGAAGCTGACACGATGCGCAATCACCGCCTGGTGGATTTGCCGACCAAAGGCACGGTGTTCGAAACCTCCAGGCCAGTGCGGACGGGAGATATCGACGTCTCAGGCACGCTGCGACTCGATGGCGTGGCACGTCATCTGCAAGACATCGGTTTCGACGATCTCGATGCGAGCGGAGCAGCGGCCGCCCACCCGGCGTGGGTCGTGCGCCGCACTGTCATCGATGTCATCCGTCCGGTCAGCTGGCCGGCTCGTGTGCGCATGCGCAGATGGTGTTCGGGGTTGTCGAGCAGGTGGTGCACGATGCGTGTTCGCATCGAATCTGACTGCGGCGGCCTGATCGAGACCGAAGGATTCTGGATAAATCTCAATCCGGTCAACGGGATGCCTTCCAGGATCGAAGAGAGCTTCATCGCCGGACTCGGTTCCACCACCAACGATCACCGATTGAAGTGGAAACCATGGCTCACCGTTCATCCGGACGATGGGAAGGAAACAATGTTCGCCTTACGATCGAGCGATATCGATCCGTTCCACCACGTCAACAACGCCACCTATTGGCAGCCTGTCGAAGACCTGATACAAGATTGGGCCGGATCTCGAAATCCGTTCCCCTACCGGGCGATTCTCGAATACCGCACGCCCATCACCGCGGGAAACGATGTGACCGTGCGGTACCACAGTTCAGATGAGAGCTTGAGCAGTTGGTTCCTGGTCTCCGATTCGGTGTGCGCGAGCGCCTACGTTACAGCGATCCAAATGTAAGTCCCCGCGCCGGTTCGCCTCACGGAGTCCTTGACCAGGTATGCCGGTAACGGTGGGGTCAGCGGGCGTTCCCGGAGCGAATCGATTTACCTCCAATCTCTCGCCATGTCACTCGTCGACAGTTTCCCGGTAGGCGATGTGGCGCTATTTCGGACAATGCACTGGCAACGCGATAACGAAGGTGGTGCCTTGCCCGGCTCCGTCACTCGCGGCGGTGATCTGTCCACCGTGTGCTTCGACGAGTGCTTTCGCGATGGACAGTCCGATCCCTGCCCCTCCGTGAGCACGATCGCGTGCTGCGTCGGCGCGATAGAAACGCTCGAACAGATAGGGGAGGTGCTCGGCGGCGACTCCATCGCCTTCGTCGGTGAGTGTGAGGATGAACCGATCCCCTTTCACCCGTCCCCGCACCTTCACTGTGCTCTGTGATCGACTGTGGCGCAGTGCGTTGTCGAGTAAATTGCTCAACACCTGCCCTATACGCTCTGGGTCCAGCCACACGGGTGGAAGATTTCCGGGGACGTCCACGCTGAGAATCACTGCTTTCGTGTCGTATCGTTCTTCGTGCGCTGCTACCGCTGACCTCATCAGCACCTCAGGTCTGGTCCAGGTCGGTTCGATTGCAGCTCGATTCGTCTCGGCATCGGACAGTGCCGAGACATCGCCGGAAAACCGTGCCAGACGTCGGGTCTGATCTCGGAGCATCGCAATGGTGTGATCATCGAGAGCTTCCACTCCGTCTTCGAGAGCTTCCATGAATGCTTCGAGAACAGCTACCGGCGTCCGGATCTCGTGCGCGAGATCTGCCAGCAACCGTCGACGCATCGACTCGGCAGACTCGAGACGGACCGCCATTTCGTTGAAGGCAGTCGCAAGTGCGTCGAAGTCGTCACCGAGGTGAGGCGGCGGGACCCTGGCCGCGTAGTTTCCCGCCGAGACTGCCGTGGCGGCAGTTGCCACCGCAGTCACCGATCGCTGCAGCCGACGACTGAGATACCAGGTCACAGCCAGCGCACACAACGCAGCTGCGCCGATCGCCATGGATAACGAGATCGCGGTTGCCGAGCGATATGCCTGTTCGGCGTGCATTTGCTCCTCAGACATGGGAGGCACGCCCGCGCGACGCAGATGCTCGCGGAACAAACTCGGACCGACAGTGACGGCAACGACCCATGAGGTGGCCGCTCCTGCCACCACAACGAGCGTTTGGGCCATCAGCAAACGCACTCCGACGCCGAGTCCTCGGCGGGTACGCGCCTGATGAGACGAAAGTTCTTCTAGGGTAGTCATTTTCCGGAACCCATTCGGTACCCGATGCCGCGCACGGTATTGACGTACGAGGGCGAGGCGGGATCATCGCCGAGTTTGCGGCGCAGATGACCGATATGAACATCGACCAGATGATCATTCCCTGTCCACGCAGGGCCCCATACCGCTTCGATCAGTTGCCGACGGCTGAATGCCATGCCCGGCCGAGCAGCTAGTGCCGCCAACACGTCGAACTCCGTCCGAGTCAGCAGAACCGGTTTCTCGTCGACCCACACCTCTCGCCCGGCAACGTCGATCCTGAGCACCCCGAACGTCATCGGCGGACTCTCTTCCCCTCGGGTTACCGCTCCCGCGGTTGTACTGTGCGCGGCTCCGCTGCGGGGTCTACGCATCATCGCGCGGATCCTCGCTACCAACTCTCGGGGGCTGAACGGCTTGCTCATGTAATCGTCTGCACCGACAGAAAGCCCGACGATGGTGTCCACTTCCTCGCTGCGAGCAGTCAGCATCACCACGTATGCATCCGAAAACGTACGAAGTTCCCGGCACACCTCGATACCGTCGATACCGGGGAGCCCGAGATCGAGAACCACCACATCAGGATCGACCTCACGTGCAAGGGCGAGAGCGTCGAAACCGTTGTAGGCCACACTCACCTCGAATGACTCTCGTTCGAGGTAACTCGAGATGATCGAGGCCAGTGGGCGTTCGTCATCGACGACCAGTGCCCGAAAACCTGCGTAACCGTCGGTTGACCGTGTTGACGTACTGTCCATGCCACCATCGTGGACTCCTCAGCCGCCGCTGCGCACGCGATACACGGTATGCGGTCACCTCTTCAGCGAATCTTCATAGAAAGCACACCAATCCCAGAGGGTTCGGCGAGCACTATCGAAGGTGAGGAGAGTGAACGGACATGATGTGGTGGAGCGAGAATTCGGGTTATGGAATGGGTTGGGTCAGCTGGATTCTGATGGCGCTGGCGATGATCGCATTTTGGGGATTGGTCATTGCGGCCCTACTTGCATTGTTTCGTCCCAGACGCAGTGACCGCAGCGAACTCCGTGGTACGAATGCGCAGCACCTGTTGGATGAGCGCTACGCCCGCGGCGAGATCGACGATGACGAGTATCGCTCCCGCAGAGAAGCTTTGGATCGATCCTCTCATCGACACGAGAGTCGTTGACTCTGGGACGCCCGCCCCGGGCCCGGTGGCGTATCAGTTCCGCTTCTCCACAACGACTAGACAAGGACAATCACAATCATGGCTATTGCGCCGTCCACAGGATCGGCTTTCAGTCGACGTACGTTTCTCGCCGCCACGGCGGCGGGGGCGGGAGGCCTGGCGTTGACCGCATGCACCACCAGCGGATCGTCCAACCCGACCCCCCCGCCGTTCGACAAAAATGCCATCACGACCGCTGAGGCA
>NZ_LVCT01000426.1:0-2480 GCF_001647205.1 Rhodococcus sp. EPR-134 | reverse complement strand
CGGCGACAGTATTCCCGGTCCCTTGATTCGCGCGAATGTCGGTGACGAGCTCGCAATCACCGTCAACAACAGACTCGATCATCAGACATCGGTGCATTGGCACGGCATCGCGCTTCGCAACGACATGGACGGCGCCATGCCGGCAAGCCCGAACATCGAATCGGGGCAGAACTTCACATACCGTTTCTCCGTACCTCATTCGGGAACGTACTGGGCTCACCCCCATGTCGGTCTCGACACCGACTACGGCCTCTACCTCCCCATCATCGTCGACGACCCCCGCGAGCCCGCCGACTACGACGCCGAATGGATCGTCGTTCTCGACGACTGGACGGATGGAATCGGCACGAGCCCGCAACAGATCCTCTCCGACCTCCAGTCCGGAAACGGCATGGGTTCGATGGGCGGATCCGGAATGGGCAACATGCCCGGCATGGGTGGCATGAACCACGGGTCGAACGAAACCACGCCGCCCCCCACCTCGGGTGGCCCGAGCTCAGCAGCATCCAGCGCTCTGCTCGGCGGGGACGCGGGTGACGTCAGCTACCCCTACTATCTGATCAACGGGCGGATAGCTTCCGCACCGACAACATTCTCGGCCGCTCCCGGTCAGCGTGTGCGTATTCGCATCATCAACGCGGGTGCGGGTACCGCTTTTCGAGTCGCCCTTGCCGATCACGTGATGTCCGTGACCCATACGGACGGTTTTCCGGTCGTACCGACAGAAGTCGATGCGCTTCTCCTCGGCATGGGTGAGCGCTACGACGTGATCGTCACGGTCAAGGACGGTGTATTCCCGCTCGTCGCCGCGGCCGAGGGTAAGAACGCTCAGGCTCGGACGCTGCTGCGTACAGGCTCGGGCGCTGCGCCCGACGCGTCGTTCCTCCCTCGGGAATTGGCAGGTCGAGTGGGCACGGTCGAGACGTTCACTGCAGCCGAAAGTGTCGTTCTGCCGCGAAGCGATGGCACCGGTGTCGATCTCGTGGCAGACCTCGGGGGAGACATGATGAGCTACCAATGGACAATCAACGGTCGGAACTACGACCAAACCGAACCTCTGACCGTCAAAGAAGGGGACCGCGCCCGGCTCACGTTCACCAACATGACGATGATGTGGCATCCCATGCATCTGCACGGGCATACCTTCCAAGTGGTCAAAGGTGACGGCGGTGTCGGACCTCGCAAGGACACAGTCATCGTTCGTCCGATGGAATCTGTCGCTGTCGATCTCATCGCCGACAACCCGGGCGACTGGATGCTCCACTGCCACAACGGATATCACCAGGAGTCGGGTATGATGACTCGCTTGGACTACATCGTCTGACACGTGGAGACGTCCGAACACACGATCGAACCAGCACGGGAGGCGCGACCTGATTGGGCCGGCATCTCATTCGATGCCTCTTCCTGCCTCGTTCGGCGAGGTGAGACTGCGCCGCCCCGGCATCGGGTCAGCGTCCCGGAATCCCCGGCCTCTGCCTCTGCGCTGGACTGGGATCGAAATCCCGCGAACAGCGCAACTGCCCATGGCTCCGGTGCACACCTGCCGGCACTCCACGGGGCGCTCGAAATTCGACGTTCTCTGCGCGGGCGAATACACGAGGGAGAATCCGACCAAATGTCCGACGGAAGTAGTCGAGGCGCAGCCTTGACTCACCTTCTCCGAACGCGAGTATAGTAGAAACTGGTACCCCCCTGGGGTACCAGACAGGAAGGGAATCATGAGCGGTCAGACCCACTCGCAGCCGAATCTACTCGACAAGACGCAACGCGGCTGTGGATGCAACTCGACGAAGAAATCACCCACCACATCCGCGCCCACCACTACGGAGGACATCATGTCTGCAACCAACAACACCTTCGCGGTCACCGGTCTCACCTGCGGGCATTGCGTCGGCGCCGTCACGGACGAGCTGCGCGCCCTCCCCGGAGTGAGCGAGGTGGATATCGATCTCGTCGCCGGAGGAGTCTCCACCGTGACCGTTACAGCTTCAGCGCCGCTGACCGAGGAACAAGTAGCTGCCGCTCTCGACGACGCCGGCAACTATCATCTCGCGAACATCTGACCAGGCGTCCACACCGCCAGCGTAGGCAGGTCAGGAGAGGTACATCTGATGAGCACCCTGGACAACACGACCGTCGCTGCCGAGTCCGCACACAGTGTCGAACTGGCCATCGGCGGCATGACCTGCGCCTCCTGCGCCGCGCGAATCGAAAAGAAGCTCAACAAGATCGACGGCGTCACCGCGACAGTGAACTACGCGACCGAAAAGGCGAAGGTCGATTTCACGGGTGCGGTAGCACCTGAAGACTTGATCTCCACCGTAGAGGCAACGGGATACACCGCCACCTTGCCTGCCCCCAAGGGCTCGTCCGGGGAGGTCGGCACTACCGACGGGGTGAACACTCGGACCCAGGACGAGGCTTCGCAACTGCGGACCCGGCTGCTCGTCTCGCTCGCATTGACTGTGCCGGTGGTC
>NZ_LVCT01000425.1:0-21047 GCF_001647205.1 Rhodococcus sp. EPR-134 | reverse complement strand
ATCTCGGTGCCGACACCCAGTTGTTCGGGAAGTTCACTGCGCCATCCGTCGTGAACCACGAGCCAGTTTTCGTATCCGCTGAGATCGGACGCCTTGTCCCACACTTCCTGAGGAGGAAGCGGAACGTCGATTTTCACTGTGAGCTTTGCCATGGCAGAACAATAAGCCCCGTGCGCCTTTTCCGTAACCAGAGGTACCAGAAAGACGCACGGGGGCTTTGCCCCTCTTAGTGGCTGACAGCCTTTTCGACGCCGACGCCGGTGAGGGAGCGAACTTCCATCTCCGCCTGCTTTGCCGGATCTTCGATCTTGTTACGTCCGATGTACGTACCGACGATGCCGAGGACGAATGCCAGCGGGATCGAGACGATGCCGGGGTTCGAGAGCGGGAACCAGGCGAAGTCGGAGTTCGGGAACATCGACGACGGCTTGCCCGACACCGCCGGGGAGAACACGATCAGCGTCAAGCAGCTGATCAAACCGCCGTAGATGCTGAAGAGCGCACCGGTGGTGTTGAACTTCTTCCAGAACAACGAGTAGAGCAGGGTGGGCAGGTTCGCCGAGGCCGCCACTGCGAAGGCGAGAGCCACCAGGAAGGCGATGTTCTGCCCCATCGCCATGATGCCGAGAACGATGGAGACGAGTCCGATGACCACGACGGTGATTCGAGAAACTCGAACCTGCTGCTCCTCGGTTGCGTTGCCGCGCTTGATCACACTGGCGTAGATGTCGTGAGCGAACGACGCCGAAGCAGTGATCGCGAGACCGGCAACGACGGCGAGGATGGTCGCGAACGCCACCGCGGAGATGATGCCGAGGAAGATGGTGCCACCGAGCTCGAAGGCGAGAAGCGGAGCGGCCGCGTTCTCCTTACCAGGCGCTGCCAAGATCTTGTCCGGTCCGACCATGCTGGCCGCGCCGTAGCCGAGAACCAGTGTGAACAGGTAGAAGGCACCGATGAGCGCGATCGCCCAGGTCACCGAGCGGCGAGCTTCCTTGGCAGTGGGCACCGTGTAGAAACGCATCAGCACGTGCGGCAGGCCCGCGGTGCCGAGCACCAAAGCGATTCCGAGAGAGATGAAGTCGAGCTTCGTCATTCCGGAAAGACCGTACTTGGCACCGGGGCCGAGGATGTCGCGTCCCTGCACACCCTTGGTGGTGGAACTGTTGACCATGTCCTGCGCATTGGCGAGCAACTGAGAGAAGTTGCCGCGCACTGCCCACAGAACGAGTACGAACATGATTCCGGCTCCGGCAACCAGCAGAACTGCCTTGACCATCTGTACGTAGGTGGTGCCCTTCATGCCGCCGACCAAGACGTACACGATCATCAGCACACCCACGATCGCGACGACGATCGACTGTCCCACCTTGCCGTCGATGTTGAGCAACAGGGCGACAAGTCCACCGGCGCCGGCCATCTGGGCAAGAAGGTAGAAGAGGGAAACCGCCAGAGTGGACAGGGCCGCCGCCATGCGCACCGGACGCTGCTTGAGCCGGAAGCTCAGGACGTCGGCCATCGTGAATCTGCCCGTGTTCCTGAGCAATTCGGCGACCAGGAGCAGTGCAACCAACCAGGCGACAAGGAAGCCGATGGAGTACAGGAAGCCGTCGTAGCCGTACACGGCGATCGCACCTGCGATACCGAGGAACGATGCCGCCGAGAGGTAGTCACCGGCGATGGCGAACCCGTTCTGCGGGCCGGTGAACTGCCCACCACCGGTGTAGAAGTCGGACGCCTTCTTGGTGGTCCGGCTGGCGCGAATGACCAGCGTCATGGTCACGACGACAAACGCGAGGAAGATCGCGATGTTGAAGGCTGGGTTTCCTACGTCCGTTCCGGACGCGGCGAGTGTGGTGATCACTGTGCGGGACCTTCCAGTTCTTCACGGATGGCGGCGGAGCGGGGATCGAGCTCACGACCGGCGAACTTCACGTACCACGCGGTGATGGCGAAGGTCGTGACGAATTGCCCGAGGCCGAGGATGATGCCGAGATTGATGTTGCCGAGGACCTTGGTGGCCATGAAGTCGTGGGCATAGGTAGCCAGGACGACGTACACCGCATACCAGAGCAGGAAGAATGCAGTGATGGGGAAAACGAACTTGCGCAGACGCGTTCGGAGTTCCTGGAATTCGGGACTCGCTTGCATGTCTATGAATGCCTGGGCATCCGGGGTGCGTCGCTCTTGCGGCGACCCCTCACTGATTTCTGCTGTGGACACTGCCGGCTCCTCGCCTCGCGTGTGAAGTGAACTACGCACAGACGTTAGTGAGATCGGAGTCACATGAAGACGCTGTGGCGCCAGTCACACGGTGAGCAGTCGCGCGCTGCGCCGAACGGTCAGGCAGGCGCGACCAACGGCAGAGGGTTCGGGCGGTGAAAGTCAGGGTTGGCGGAGATCGTCTTCGCGATCGGAGCCCATTCCGAGACGTTCCGGGGCGTGCATCCGCGTGAAGATTCGCGCAATATCTGCCGGTATCTGCTTCGACGACACCTTGCTCACGACGATCATCGTGAGGAACGCCAGCGGCACGCTCACCGCGGCCGGGAACGCGAAAATGGCTGCCGGCCAGCCACCGAGGACGTCCTCCGACAAACCACCCAGGACGGCGACAGTAGCGGCAGTGCCCGCAACACATCCACCGACAACCATCCCCGCCCCCGCGCCGACGGCAGTCAGACCGCGCCACCAGATACCCAATACGAGCAGTGGGCAGAGCGTCGACGCAGCGACTGCGAACACCAAACCGACGGTTCTCGAGAGGTCGACCGACACCACCGCCAGCGACAGCACGAGAGGAACGACCCCGGCCAGTAGCGCTGCAATACGGAAGTCTCGAACTCGACCACGGAGAACATCGGTACTGACGACGCCGGCGATGCTGACGAGCAATCCGGACGACGTCGACAGGAAAGCGGCGATGGCACCGGACGCCACGAGGGCTGCCAGCAGTTGTCCGCCCCACCCCGAGAACACCGAGCCCGGCAACAGCAGCACCGCCGCGTCAGAGGTGCCGGTGATCAGAAGTTGCGGGACGTACAGTCGAGCGAAAACACCGAGGAGTGTCGGAAACAGGTAGAACACGCTGACCAGACCGACAACGGCGAGCGACGTCAGACGGGCTGCCCGGCCGTCGGGGTTGGTGTAGAACCGGACGAGAACATGAGGAAGGCCGAGCGTTCCGAGGAAGGTCGCGAGCATCAGCGAGTACACCTGGTACATCGGGTGCGGCCCACCGAAACCCCAACCCGGGGTGATCCAGTCAGAGTTCTGCGCGGGCGCTCCGGCGACGACAGGGACAGCGGCTCCCGCTTCGAGGACCATGGACATGCCTTCACCGAGAGTGTGCTCCCCCGGCCCCAGGGTCATCGTGCCTTCGACCGCTCGCCCGTCGACTGTGCCGCCGCTGACCGTCACCGGCTCGGACACCTGGACGACGACGTCGGTGGTGATGTCGACGGTCGTCGCAGTGGTGACCGTCGGCGGCATCGACGCGCCGACGTCGTGGTGATCGCCGAAGAAGTAGAAGGTCAGTGCCACAGCGGGAATCGCGACGGCAGTCAGTTTCAGCCAGTACTGGAAGGCCTGAACGAAGGTGATCGAGCGCATCCCGCCGCCGACGACGTTGGCGATGACGATGACCCCGACCGCTACGCCGCCGATCCAACTGGGAACCCCGAGCAAGATATTGAGCGTCAGTCCCGCGCCTTGGAACTGCGGGATCAGGTACAGGATGCACACCATCGCGACCACGAGCATCGCGAGCTTGCGCAATCGCGGTGAGCCGAGACGGAACTCGGCGAAATCGGGGACGGTATACGCACCGGAACGCCGAAGCGGCGCTGCGACGAACAGCAGCAGGGCGAGGTATCCGGCGGTGAAGCCGATGGGATACCAGAGTGCGTCGGCGCCGTACTTGGCGACCAGCCCCGCAACACCGAGAAACGAAGCAGCAGAGAGGTACTCGCCGGAGATGGCCGTCGCATTCCACCGCGCACTGACGGTTCTGGACGCGACGAGAAAGTCCGAGGTGGTACGAGCGAGCCGAACGCCGTAGATTCCGATAGCCACCGTCGCGACAGCTGCTGCCACGATGCCGAGCACCGTCAACACCGGGATAGGTTGTCCTCCCACAGTGCCGCGCTCAGTCGTCCACGATGTCGTTGAAGTCTTGCTCGTTTCGCTCCGCACGACGCACGAACACCCAACCGGTCGTCAACAGCAAGGGATACACGGCGCCGCCCATCACGAGCCAGGGCAACCGGATGCCAAGGACCGCGACCTCCGACAGCGTCGGGAAGAGATGCGTCAGCAGCGGCACCGCACACAGGAGCCCGGCTGCGACGACGGCAAGGCGAATCGCCAGTCCCAACTGCGCGCGAACGAGACCGCGGATCATGGCGTCACCGACTTCGGTCTGTTCCTGCACCTCCACCCGTGTTCGCACGATCCGTGCGCCACTACGTTGCGCCAACACAACGCGCTCACGCTGCGGAGGATTGGACTGCGACGTCACCGCGACAACCAACTCTGCTTGGGCGCACGAACCAGTCGATCCTTGAGTTCACGGGTGTGTCTGCGACTGACCGGAAGCTCGACGGGAGGCTTGTCGCCGTGCGGGCGCAGACAGACCACCAATCCACTGCCCACGGTTCGGATGCCGGTGACCAGCGCCAGAGATACCAGGTAGGAGCGGTGCACACGCAAGAAGCCCGCGTCGGCCCAGCGTGATTCGAGCGTCGAGATCGGGATGCGCACCAGGTGCGACTTTCCAGCGGTGTGCAAACGCGCGTAGTCCCCGTCGGCTTCCACCCACTCCACCGAGGAACGCTGAACTAGCGTCGTGACACCGCCCAGTTCCACCGGGATCACCTCGTCCGTGGGCGCAGCTTCGGGTTTGCTCTCACTCTTGGTGCGCCCGGCCAGCCCCACGATCCGCTGAACGGCCTGAGCGAGACGCTCCTCCCGGAGCGGTTTGAGTAGGTAGTCGACGGCGCCGAGATCGAATGCGTCAACCGCTCGATCGTCGTGCGCTGTCACGAACACCACGGGCGGTGGCGTCGCGAAATTGGAGAGGATGCCTGCCAGTTCGAGACCGTCGAGTCCGGGCATGTTGATGTCGAGAAACACCGCGTCGATGCTTCCACCGCGCAGTATCCGCAACGCTGTCGTCGCATCCGATGCCGTGTGAACGTGCGCCACCGAGTCCTCGGCGCGCAGCAAGAAGGCCAGCTCGTCGAGGGCCGGTTTCTCGTCGTCGACGGCAAGGACGGTCAGCTGGGCATCAGTGTCAGTCTCGTTCACAACAGGTCCATGTTCCCACGACGGTTTCAGCCTGATCATCGAAGGCGAGAATCAGACGTGAATACCCTGCTTGAACTTGGGAACACGCATGCTGACCTTCGTACCGGCACCCGGCGCTGTCTCCACCACGAGTCCGTAGTCGTTGCCGAACGCGGCACGAAGTCTGTCGTCGACGTTGGCCAAACCGACGTGAGCAGCTTCTCGTGCGCTGGGTCGCCCCGATCCCGACTCGATGGCGTCGAGCGAACCGGAGCGCAGTAGTTCGGGGTCCATCCCCACACCGTCGTCCTCGACGCTGATGATGCAGTCCGGTCCCTCGTCCGCAGCCACGATGCTCACGGTCCCGCCCTCCGGCTTACTCGAAATGCCGTGACGAACCGCGTTCTCGACCAGCGGCTGGAGGGCAAGGAAAGGAAGAACCACGTTGAGCACTTCGGGTGCTATCTGAAGGCGGACGTTCAGAGCCTCCCCGAATCGCGCGCGTTCGAGGGTCAGGTAACGATCGATGTTGCGCAGCTCGTCGGCAAGCAGGGTGAACTCACCCGCAGATCGGAACGAGTACCGCGTGAAGTCCGCGAACTCGAGGATCAGTTCTCTGGCCCGCGCCGGATCGGTTCGAACAAACGATGCGACCGTGTTGAGCGCGTTGTAGATGAAATGAGGACTGATCTGTGCGCGCAGGGCACGCACTTCGGCTCGATCCAACAGGGCTCTGGACGCGTCGAGGTCGGCGAGTTCGATCTGACTGCAGGCATATCGTGCCACCTCGGTGACCGCTCCGAGCATTCCCGGCCACGGGTCCTCGCTGGTGACGATTCCCAGTACGCCGACCACGCCGATGTCCTCGATCAGCAGGGGCTGAGCGATCAGCGCTCGCACATGGTGATCGCTCGGTCCGCGCACCAGGTCCGAGTGCGTGACGAGTACCCGGCGTTCGCCTTCGATCGCACGAATGGCGGCGTCGTGGAATTGTTCGGACAACGCTTCGTGACGGCCGTCCCACGCCAACAGGTTTCCCGACGCGTCTGCCAGGCCCAGACCGGAGCCGCCGGTCAGCTCACGTAGGTGAGGCGCCGCCTCGGCGGCCGAATTCTCGTCGAGTCCACGCCGAAGTGGCCGCGCGGCAAGCGAAGCCGTATGGAGAGCGGCATGGACGGCACGTTCGGTGGGGGTGGTCACCTCACGTCTGGTGCGCATCCACACAGCCGTCAGCGCCCCGGCCACTGCGAGAATCAGCACGCTGAGAAGCGCGACCACGGCCGGACTCACCGCGAGTCCTCGTCCAGTTTCCGTATCAATGTTTTCGGAGCCACCGTGCGGTACGCATCTTCGACGACGTCGGCTACGTCGTTCCAGAATTTCTCGTCCTCGGTCTCGTCGGCACTCGGAACGTCGAGGTACACGCCGATCCATCCCCGGCCACCCACGTACGGAGGGACGAAGAACCTCGACGGGTCACGACTGACCCAATCTGCCTGCGCCCCAGGTGGGGCCGCGGCCCAGATCGCGACGCGATCGTCGTGGTGGTGATCTGCCATGGTGACGAACTGCGGCGCCTTGCGCACGAACCACGACGCTTCACCGTGGCTGACCCGCTCGGTCGCCTCCGGCAATGCCAGTGCAAGAGCGCGGATTCGCTCCAACGGCGTCATCGATTCACGACCCGCAGGTATTCGGTGCCGGAACACCTGCAAATCGATCCTTCACCCACGCGACAGCTCCCGGCACAGCGGCGCCGTCCGCATGACCTTCACCCGGTCGCGCCTGGAATTCGATGACGTCACCGTCGGCGCAGGCGCGTTCGACTGCCGCCTCGGTCCATTCCGGACGGATCAGGTTGTCGTTGGTACCGACGACTACGTACATCGGACCGCTCGCGCGTTGACGGGGAAGAGCAACATCGCTGAGCCACGCGTGAATTCGGTCCGCATCCTCGGCGGTGGCCGGCCGCGTGTCGGCGGGCGTCACCTTTCCGACCAGACCCAACTTCTCCGTCGCCCGAGCGGTCAGGCACGAGGTGAGCAGGTCGTAGTTCTGCTCGAATGCGCCGCGCACGTAGTCGGTTCGTTCGAGGTCCGGATGGGTGAGGGACAGCCCTTCGAGTACATAGGGCAGCAGCAGTTGCTGAGGCAGTGACAGATTCACCTCGGAATCACTCGAGATGATCGGCGAGATGTCCGCTGCCGGGGACAGGTTTGCTGCACCGACGAATTCGAGTCCGTCGCCGTAGGTGTCGGCTTCCTCGGCTGCTGCCCAGGATGCCTGCCCGCCTTGGGACAGCCCCAGAGTTGCCCAACGAGTCGAGGTGTCCGGAACGACGTTGCGCGCCGCTCGAACCGCGTCGATGACGTTGAACGCCGCGGTGTCCGGTTGCAGGTAAGGATGCGGGTCCGGAGTGCCGAGGCCCTCGAAGTCGGAGACAGCGACCACGTATCCCGAGTCGAGGAACGGCGCGACCAGGCCGATCGTGCCGAACAGGGTCGGCGAGGCCGACGGCGCGCAGTCGTCCGAAATACCCGTCGTGCCATGGCCGATGGAGACGATCGGCCAACCGCCCTCCGGCGGAGTTCCAGGCGGCGTGAACACCGTTCCCGACACCTGAGTCTCTCGGCCGTCGATACCGGAGGTGGAGCCGTACAGGATTTTCACCGCGCTTGCTCCGGACGCCGCCACTTCGGCTGTGCTGGTGAAGGGTTCACTGTCGAACACGACGCCACGTTGCGCACTGCTCTCGACCGACGGGGTTGTCGTGGTCGAGGTGTCGGTGACGGAGACATCCGGCGAGGCATCCGATCCGCAGCCGACGCTCACGAGAAGTGCGCTCGCCACCACGACTCCCCAGACTGCGCGAACCCTCGAACTCCGAACAGTCATACGCAGTGTTCCCCTCTATTTGCCCGCACCGCTACCTGCTCGGCGACGCCTGACACGTTCCTCTGCTGCGGCCTCTTCGATGTCGAGTCCTTCCAATACGGTACGCAATACCTCGTCGTCGAGATCTCCGTCGTCACGTGCGGCGATCAGCGCAACTCGTTGCGAGCGCAGTGACTGATGCCGGAACTTGTCGAACAGAGCTCCCGCATTCCACAAGGCGGCCTCGCGATCGGCGTCCTCGTCGACCTCCTGGAGTTGAAGCCTCGCCTGCATCGAGCGTCGTACGCGTTCGACGATCGCCTGCAGTTCCTTCCCGTCGATCCCCGGCGGAGGGTGCGCGGCCGCGTCTGCCAACGCCTTCTCTCCCGCCTTGCGAGAAATGTTGCGGGCCAACTCCATCTGTTCCTGCGTGCGCAACTGCTCGTAAGGATCCGCGACGTCGAGGCGACGGATCATGAACGGCAAGGTAGATCCCTGGATGAGCAATGTCCCGACCGCGACGATGAACGCGATCGCCTGGATGACGCCGCGTCCGGGGAACGGCTCGCCGGACGAGAGTGCAAACGGGATACCGCCGGCCGCAGCAAGAGTGACGACGCCGCGCATTCCCGCCCACGAGACCACCAGATTCTGTTTCCACGTCAGTTGATTCTCGCGATCACGGCGCAGGGTTACACCGAATCGCACACGCGAGTAGCTCAGGAACAGCCACACCGGCCGAATCACGATGACAACGGCCAGGACTGCGAGACCGTACGCGAACACGTGAAGCACCGGAAGTCCGTCGGCGACAACATCGTCGATCACAAAGCTCAGCTGGAGCCCCATGTATGCGAAGACGAACATCTCGAGAAGAGTGTCCAGGCTCGACCACACCGAGCGCTCCTGCAATCGCGTCATGATCGACGCGTCCGTCGAATAGTGCCCGATCACCAGACCAGCGACCACAACGGCCAGAACACCGGACGCGTGTAGTTCTTCGGCGGCCAGGTAGGCAGCGAACGGAAGCACCAACCCCAAGCCGGTTTCCAGTGGAGAGTCGTACATGCGGGCACGAACGAACTTGACGACAAACGCGAGCACCAAGCCGACGACAACGCCGCCGATCACTTCGTACGCGAAGAACAACAGGGGCGAATCGGTGGCAATTCGCGTTCCGGTCACTGCTGCGACGGCGACGGTGAAGAGCGTGAGCGCGGTGGCGTCGTTGACGAGCCCCTCGCCCGTCAGGATGGCGATCACCCGTTTCGGGAGCCCGAGCTTCTGACCGACCGCCACCGCGCTGACGGCGTCGGTCGGCGCGATCACGGCCCCGAGCACCAGGGCGGCGCCGATCGTGAACTCGGGCACCATCCATTCGGAGAAGAAGGCAACCACGAACGCCGTCACCAACACCATTCCGACGCCGAGGCGCAAGATCGGGGCCAAGTTGCGTTTGAAGGTCGCCACCGAGAATTTCAGAGCGGCCGAGTAGAGAAGCGGCGGCAGGACCACACCGAGAATGACGTGGGGATCGAGTTCCGGCCGCGGCATACCGGGTATGAAGGATGCGACCGAACCTACCGTCACCAAAACCAGCGGAGCCTGCAGGTTTCGTCGATTGGACAGCCCGGTGACTGCGATGGCGGCAATGACGACCAGCAGAATCCAGGTGAAGTTCACGCGTTCATTCTGCCCGCCGACCCTGGGAGTTCACCCAGCGGACGCACAGAAGCCCGCAACCTTTTCGGTGACGGGCCCCTGAGCAACGGTGCTACCGAAAAACGGTATGCCGAATCCGGTATTACTGCTTTTCGGGAACAGCCTTCTTGGCGGCCTCAGCTGCCTTGTCGATCTGATCGCCGTACTTGTTGCCGGTCTTGTCGTCGGCGATGTCGGCGACCTTGTCGATAGCGTCGTGAACCTTGTCGGAGTTCTCCGCTGCGAGCTCCTGGCCCTTTTCGACCAATCCCTTGACGTTGTCCAAGAAACCCATGTCCGTGTCCTCTCCCGGTGCTGACGCACATCCTTCGGCGGAATCGTTCCTCCGCGCCCTTCGATTCTCACAGGTCGACGGCCTCTGCGCCAGAAAGCAGGTCCGTGCGTTCGAGCCGTGCGCAACTCGAGGTAGCGTTAACCCGCCAATAGCTGATTGACCACCCATCGACATCGACAGGTGCCCGGTTTGAATGCAGGACTGCGCGGGACGGGGAGCGACCCCTACCCCACGCGTGAACTGCTGTCCCGGTGGTGGTCGGATCGCACCGATTACACCTGGCTCCCCCGATTCCTCGACACTCGCGGGCTGACCGTTCCCGGACGCAAATTAGTCGCGGTGTGGTGTTTTCTCTTCGCCCTGATCGCGGCGACCATGCAGTTGAGCCGCTTCGGTTCCGACACCGCCCTGGCGCGGTCGATCTTCGCCCTCGGAACTATCAGTGGCGCCTATGCGGGCTACCGCTGGGCGCGTAATGAATCGTGGCCAACTTGGCGACAATCCGTGGCCTTTGTCGTCTGGGCCGACCTGTGGCTCGCCGTCACTCTCTTCTTCGCCGTGCGCACCGCTTTCGTCGGAACCATCGGCTGCATCTTGTTCATCATGATCGGCTTCTATGCGGCGATAGTTCACAGCCCTCGCGTTGCCATCAGCCACATCGGTTGGGCTCTTGCTGTCTGGACGACGCTCGCTGCCATGGCGATGTCCGAGCCGGTCAACGACGACTGGGTGGTCGTGAATCTCTATCTGATGGTTGCCGGTGTGGTTTTCTCCACCGCATGGATTCTGCAGATCGTCTGGCTGCGCCTGACCGACGACGCACGCAACGCCCACCGGGACTACCTCACCGCGACACTCAATCGCCGCGGACTCCAGGACGAGGCACAGCATCTGCTGCGCAGTGATCGAACGCAGGCTCTGATCGCACTACTCATCGACGTCGACTCGTTCAAAAACCTCAACGACACACACGGCCACGTCGCGGGCGACGACGCGTTGACCGCTGTCGCCGACCGCCTCCTCGCTGCCGCCGGACCCGATGCGGTGGTGGCTCGAATCGGTGGAGACGAGTTCGTCGTCCTGCGCGGAGTCGATCGAGGAGATATCGAGCGGGTCGCCACCGAGACACATTCGGCGGTCTCGTCCGACTCCGATCCCTATCCTGTGTCCGCCAGTACCGGCGTCAGCGTCTATCTGAGCCCCGAGACGGACTTACCGGATCGAGCTGTAAACGAACTGATCGAGCACGCAGACAATGCGATGTACCGAGCCAAGAAGCGCGGCGGCGATCGCATTGCCTGGGTGCAGATGTTCAGGCGCTGAAACTACTCACTCACTGTGGGCATGGTGATGCTCGCCGGGCAGGTCGTCGGGTGTCGCGAACATCTTTCGTTTCTCCCCGTGCAGGCGTGCGCTGATCCACCACGAGAGTTCCACGAGTACAACGCCGATCGCGCCGAGGGTGATCGCGAGCGTCGTCGCAGCGACGTTGCTCGGATCCAGTTTGAAGAACTCGCGGGTGAACGGCAGCGCGAACAGGATGAGGTATCCGGCCACCGACCCGCCGATCAGAACGAGCTTCCACCAGACGTACGGCCGAGCCACGACGGCCAGAACCCACACGGCGATCATGATCAACGTGATGAGCGCACTGGTTCCGGCCTGGATCTTCTGGGTTTCCGTCTGGTCCGGGCCTTGGTAAGCCAATACGTAGGAGATGAACGTGGTGATGCCGATGATCAGGCCCGACGGCAACGCCAGACGCATCACGCGCGAGACGAAACCGGTTCGCGCGCGCTCGTTGTTGGGTGCCAGAGACAAGATGAAGGCCGGGATACCGATCGTGAACCACGCTGCGATCGTGACGTGGCGGGGCAGGAACGGGTACGGCAGCGGTTCGAAGTCGAAGACCTGGGACAGGACGCCGGTGATGCCGATCAGGAACGCAAGCACCACCGAGTAGACGGTCTTGGTCAGGAACAGATTCGACACACGCTCGATGTTGCCGATCACTCGGCGGCCTTCCGCGACGACGTACGGGAGCGTCGCGAACTTGTTGTCCAGCAGCACGATCTGGGCCACGGCTCGGGTAGCCGGGCTGCCCGAACCCATCGAGACTCCGATGTCGGCGTCCTTGAGGGCGAGCACGTCGTTGACGCCGTCACCGGTCATCGCGACGGTATGTCCGCGAGACTGCAAGGCCGCGACCATTTCCCGCTTCTGATCCGGTCGCACTCGACCGAACGTCGTTGCTCCGTCGAGAGTGTCCGCCAGCTTTTCCTGATCGCTCGGCAGCTCTCGCGCGTCGATGGGACGGTCGCCGCCTTCGAGTCCGAGGGATCCGGCAACGGCGCCGACGGAAACCGCGTTGTCGCCGGAAATGACCTTGACCGCGACCTTCTGGCTGGCGAAGTACTCCAACGTCTCCTGGGCGTCCGGGCGCACTTTCTGCTCGAGCACGACCAGAGCTTCGGGGGTGACGGTGCCAGGGGCGTCGGCGTCGTCGACGGGGAGGTCGCTGCTGCCGAGCATGAGGACACGAAGTCCGCTCGAACCCACTTCCTCGGCCTTGCGGGCCATTTCCGAGTCGGGATCGAGCAGCACGTCCGGGGCACCGAGTACCCAGTTGCCGTGACTGCCGTACGACTGGCCGCTCCACTTCTTCGCCGAGGAGAACGGCGCCACCGCTGTCGCTTCGCCCCACCCGGAGTCGTCGGAGAGAGACTCGCGAATCGCCAGGACACTCGCGTTGGGGCGAGGGTCGGACGCGGCCATCGCGCTCAACGCGGACTTGACCGCAGTCTCCCCCGATCCACCCGGTGCGACGTCGACCTCGGACAGCCGCATACCGTTCTCGGTCAGCGTTCCGGTCTTGTCCGCGCACACCACGTCGACACGAGCCAGACCCTCGATCGCCGGCAACTCCTGAACGAGGCACTGGCGCTTGCCCAACCGGATCACACCGACCGCAAATGCAATGGACGTCATGAGCACAAGGCCTTCGGGAACCATCGGAACCAGAGCTGCCACCATGCCGTTGAGTGCCGGTCGGATCGGCAGGCCGATCGTGAAGAGCTGATTGAAGATGATCAGCGCACCCGCCGGAATCATCAGGTAGGTGATGAACTTCAGGATCTTGTCGATGCCGCTGCGCAGTTCGGAATGCACGAGGGTGAACTTGCTCGCCTCTTCGGCCAGCTTGGCCGCGTATGCATCGCCGCCGACCTTGGTGGCGCGGTATGCACCGCTGCCCGCGGCAACAAAACTGCCCGACAACACTTGCTGGCCACTCGCCTTGTGAACCGGATCGGCCTCACCGGTGAGCAGCGATTCGTCGACCTCGAGTGCAGCCGAACTGACCACCTCACCGTCGACGACTATCTGGTCACCGGATCCGAGTTCGATAATATCGTCGAGCACAACATCTTTGGGCGCCATCGCCACGGCGACGCCGTCACGCCTGACCATGGGCTTGGCCTGACTCACGATGGCCAGAGCGTCGAGCGTGCGCTTGGCGCGGATCTCCTGGATGATGCCGATACCGCTGTTCGCGATGATCAGCAGTCCGAACATACCGTCGATGATCGAACCCGTCGCGAGCACGATCACCAACAACACGGTCAGGATCGCGTTGATGCGAGTGAAGACGTTGCCGCGAATGATGTCCTTGACCGAGCGGGACGCCCGGTCCGGTACATCGTTGGTTTGTCCCGACGCGATCCTTGCTGCAACCTGATCGGCGGTCAGACCGCGGGCGACGTCGACGTCGTCCGGCAATCGCTCAGGGGCTACCGCCACTGCTGTCTCTTCTGAACTGGTGTGCTCGTGAGCCATGGTCAAAGATTACGCACCCGGAGCAACTAATCAGGGTGCGACTCGACAGGCAACCACGTCCGCGACACTTCGCCGCTCAGCCCAGCGGTATCCACCACTTCGACGGCGGTGTCGGTGACAACGCGTCGATCCTGCCGCCCGGCATCGGGACCGACACTGTTGTGCCCGCATCTGCAGCCGACTCGTCGAGGCGAATGATCGGCTCCGACCACGAGTGAAACGCGAGGTTGAACGTCGCCCAGTGAATCGGGACGAAGACACCGCGCGACCCGTCGCCCTTGTTGAGGTCGATGTGCGTCTGCACTGCCTCTTCCGGATTCATGTGGATGTCCGGCCAGCGCACGTCGTACGCACCGACGGGGAGAAGCGTCAGATCGAAAGGCCCATAGGTTTCACCCAGCTGTTCGAAACGCGATGTGTATCCGCTGTCACCACCGAAGAAGACCCGGTGCTTCGGCCCGGCGAATACCCACGACGCCCACTGCGTCGTGTTCCGGACGAGGCCACGACCGGAGAAGTGACGAGCCTCCGTGCACGTGAGGACCAGGTCGTCGATTTTTGTCGACTCGTCCCAGTCCAATTCCACGATCCGGTTCTCGGGCACCTTCCAGTGCCGCAGGTGAGCCCCGATACCGATCGGCACGACGAACGGAGCGGTCTGTGTACGAGTCAGGGTCTTGACCGTAGCCATGTCGAGATGGTCGTAGTGATCGTGAGAGATGACTATCGCATCCACTGCAGGCAGTTCGGTCAAAGCCACCGGAGTGGGGTGCATGCGCGCGGGACCTACTGTGGCCGAGGGTGATACGCGTTCACTCCACACCGGATCGGCGAGAACGCGGTAGCCGTCGACCTCGACGAGAACGCTCGAATGGCCGTACCACGTCACCGCCGCGTCGCCGGCTGCCGCCGGTGCCAGCGGAGTGGCCAACGGAATCGGCCGACGCGGCCGACCCGTCGACCCTCGCGTGGCCATCGACTTGAACATTCCGACATCGGTGCCCGGAACCAGTGTGCTGCTGGGCTCCGAGTTGTGGAACTGGCGGTCCCGGTATCGCGGGGACATCGCCGCATACGGTTGCACCGTGTTTCGCGAGGCCCCGATCTGCGTCGGGATGCCCCATGCGGCTCGCGCCACCCACCCCGTCGCCGCGGCAACAGCAGCAACTCCGAGAACCGTCGTCTTCTTCATTCAGACGAGCGTAGCCACTATCTGCCCTGCGTGCCCGGCGCCTGTTTTCCCTGCAACCAGCTTTACTTACCCTTGAATACGGGAGGGCGGTTCTCGATGCGGGCAGCGCGGGCTTCCTGGACGTCCTCGCTGAGCCAGGCGGCGTGAAGCGCGTCGAGCTGCTCGGGAGACTGCTCCTCCATGGTGCCGTCGTCGTTGAGAACCATCTTCATGTGCCGCAACGACAGCGGTGCGAGATTCGCGATGCGGTGTGCCCATTCCTGAGCGTCGTCGAGGGTTCCGATTTTGTTGGCGAGGCCGCGAGTGAAGGCTTCTTCGGCGCCGATCTGTTCGATGCCGAGCAAAATGGTGCGCGCGGGACCGCCGCCGACCAGCGACGCGAGCCGACGCATCGTCCACTTGTCCACCGAGACACCGAGGGTGGCGGCCGGGATTCCGAAGCGAGCGCTCGGCGCCACGACGCGAAGATCCGACGCGATGGCCAGTTGCGTGCCCGCGCCTATAGCCGGACCGTTGACGGCAGCGATGACGGGGATGGGCGCCGTGTCGATAGAGCGAAGCATCTCGAACAGGCGATCGGTGAAGCCCTCCATGTAGACGTCGCCGGAGAGGTCCGCGCCTGCACAGAACGCCGATCCCTCACCGGTGATGACGACGACGTGCGCGTGCTCGGCTACCGCCGCGTTCATCGCGTCCCGTATTGCGATGCAGAGTTCCGCGCTGAGCGCATTACGACGCTCGTGACGCTGCAACTCGATGGTCACGACGTTGCCGTCACGGGAGAACCCGATCATGTCCGCTCACTTTCGTTTCTGGAAGGCTCGACACAGGGATGTTCCGAGGCGCCGATACCGTCCGCATACTTCTCTGCAGCTAAGTTCTGTACATCAGGAGGTTAGATTACCGATGAGTACAGACGACCTTGCCGCACAGCAACCACACCCGGTTGACGTGGTGGTGATCGGCGCCGGACAGGCCGGACTCTCCGCCGCCTACTACCTGCGCAAGTTCGGAATCGAGCCCGAATCGGGGTTCGTGGTGCTCGATCATGCGTCGGGGCCGGGCGGGGCGTGGCAGTTCCGTTGGCCGAGCCTGACACTGAGCACCGTCAACGGCGTCCATGACCTCCCGGGAATGTCCTTCGCGGAAACCACCGGTACAGACGCCGAACAGGTGCCTGCATCGGTGGCGGTCCCCCACTACTTCGAACTGTACGAAAAGCAATTCGAACTTCCCGTCCACCGCCCGGTACACACGCGAGTGGTGTGTCCGAGGGAAGAGCGCCTGCGGATCGAGACCGACCAGGGAGTATTCGCGGCGCGAGGCTTGATCAACGCGACGGGGACCTGGGAGCGGCCCTTCATCCCCCACTATCGCGGGGCCGAGTCGTTCCGTGGCCGACAACTGCACACGAAGGACTATCGAACCGCTGCCGAGTTCGAAGGCAAACATGTCGTCGTGGTCGGCGGCGGGATCTCGGCCGTCCAACTGCTCGACGAGATCTCACGCGTCACGACCACTACCTGGGTGACGCGGCGCGAACCCGAGTTCCGCGACGAGCCGTTCACGCCGGACATCGGCCGCGCTGCGGTTGCCATGGTCGAAGATCGTGTACGACGCGGCCTGCCACCGGGATCCGTTGTCTCGGTGACCGGCCTCCCGGTAACGCCTGCCATCCGGGCAGCGCGAGAGCGTGGTGTGATGAATCGACTGCCGATGTTCTCCGAAATTCTTCCGAACGGCGTGAAGTGGGCCGACGGTACCGTCGCCGACGCCGATGTCATCTTGTGGTGCACCGGTTTTCGTAGCTCACTCGATCACCTGGCGCCGTTGCACCTGCGCGGACCGGGTGGCGGAATCCCGATGACCGGGCGCCTCGCCACGCAGGTCGAAGCCGACCCTCGCGTGCACCTGGTGGGATACGGACCGTCGTCGTCGACGATCGGAGCCAACCGCGCCGGCCAAGCGGCAGCGCGCGAACTGACCGCGTACCTGGGAATCGGCGAATGAACAGAATCCTTGTTCCGGGCGAAACCTGCTGGCGCATCGAACCGGCGGACAATCTTGCCTGCATCGTCGACGCCGCTGACTACTTTCATCATGCGAAGTCCGCAATGCTGCAAGCTGAGAAGCGAATCATGTTGATCGGCTGGGACTTCGACACGCGCATCAAACTCGAACCAGGCAAGCAGACTCTCGACGGCCCCAACCGGTTGGGAATGTTCCTCCGCTGGCTCGTCCGCGAGAAACCCGACCTCGAAATCCTCGTACTCAAATGGAACATCGGCGCGTTCACCGCAATCGGCCGCGGTATGACTCCCGTCTTCGTGTCCAACTGGTTGACCGACGAGCGCCTTCGGTTCGAGATCGACGGCGCCCATCCGGTGGGCGCGGCGCACCATCAGAAGATCATCGTCATCGACGACGCCCTGGCGTTCTGCGGCGGCATCGACATGACTGTGGACCGCTGGGACACCTCGGATCACGTCGACCGAAACGATTACCGAATCACTCCGAGTGGAAGGCGTTACGGCCCTTGGCATGACGCGACCACGGCGGTCGACGGCAATGCGGCGGCGGCCATCGGCGAATTGGCGCGGGCACGTTGGAAATCCGCAACCGGCGAGGATCTCACACCGGTCGAGAGCACCGCGACTCCGTGGCCCGTCAATCTGGCGCCCACCTTGCGGGTTGTCGACGTAGCCGTCGCCAGAACATTGCCGGAGCTCGGCGAACGCACGGAGGTGCGTGAGATCGAGGCGCTGTATCTCGCGGCCATCGCCGGGGCCGAGCACACGCTGTACATCGAAAGCCAGTACCTCGCCTCACGCACTCTGGCCGAGGCGATTGCCGCGCGCCTGCGTGAGGACGACGGACCGGAGATCGTTCTGGTCATTCCGCGCAACGCCGACGGTTGGCTGGAACAAAAGGCGATGGACGGGGCGCGCCACGACCTGTTGCATCTGCTGTGGTCCGCCGATATCCACGACCGGTTCGGGGCGTTTTATCCCGTGACCTCTTCTGGCGCACCTATTTACGTCCACGCCAAGGTTCTCGTGATGGACGATCGCCTCCTGCGAATCGGGTCGTCGAATCTCAACAACCGTTCGATGGGCTTCGACACCGAGTGCGACATCGCCGTCGAATCCGACGACGACGCAGATGTCGAGTTGCGCGCCTCGATCATCGGATTGAGGCGCCGCCTACTCAGCGAGCACCTCGACGTCACCGAGGAAGAAGTCGACGACGCGTTGGGCGAGCAGTCACTGTTGTCGACGGTTCGCGCTCTCGCGACCTCCGACGCTCGCAGTCTGCGCGAATTCGACCGGAACACAGTCGACGGCGAAGACCACGTGCTCGCTGAAAATGCACTGATGGATCCCGAGCGCACGCCACCCAGACTGAGCGATCGAATCGAAGGATTGCGCCGCCTGCTCGGCAAACGCTGAGACTCTAGAACACGCGCACGCAGTGCCCGGTTGCCAGCGCGAGTTCGACGAGCGTTGCACCGTGAACACTCGGGACGAGCGCGAGGAGAAACGTATCGCTGTCGCTGTCGAGCCAGGCAAGTGAAACGCCCGTATCGGTGATGTTGTCGACGATACGGGCGAGAAGCGATTCGAGTCCGGCAGCTCGATCGAAGCCCATGGCAAGACTGTCCGCCCACTCCCACGATCCTGCCGGCGCCGACGTGAGCACTCGCAGCTGACCCAGAACCTCGGCAGCGCCCTCGTTCCAATCCACCCAGACCAGGCGTTCTTGTTCGTGCAATGCGTCGACGAGAGCAAACCACGCCATTTCCGGGTGCGGCTTCTCGAGCGTCTGTGAGTACAACTCGTTCTGTACTTCGACATACCGTTCCGGCTGGTCGATCGCGAGAGTCACACGATCGATGACAACAGCGCTGTCAGGGGCGAGCAGTTCGGCGATCGCGCGCAACGCGTCGCGAGCAGTTCCACTCACTATGGCTCCAAGTTCAATTCGGTCATCGGTGCGGTTTCCACATTCTGACATGCGTGTGCGCCTCGTTCGGACGTGTCCTCGATGTCGGGACACGAGCCAGATGCTTGCCGTGAGTTCCACGAATTCCCGGGCAACACCGCTCGACGAGCTACCAAATTGGACTTTCCGGCTATCCCATTCGCCGCACTTGTCCGTTTACCCTTTCACCTGGCCTTACAATCCGGATATAGTCATCGGCGATCCAAGAAGCCAACTGGGATGTAGCGAGCCAGCGAACAGTCTGTTACCGTTCAGCTAACTACCCCTTCTGGTCAAACCGGATCGAAGGGGTTCGGGCAATGACCCACGGGGGGTTGACGTGAAGGGGCCATGTTCCGCATGAAACACGATTCACACACGACAACCTCTTGGTGGTCGATCGGCGAATGGCGCCTGGGATGGAAGGTCATCGCCGTTCTCGCATTGCCGATGATCGTCGCCGTCGTCCTCGGAGCCCTTCGCGTTCAGACGGAACTCGAAGAAGCCGCACAGCTGAGTTCCTCGTCCGAGCGCGCCCTCGCTGTGCCCGCCGCGATCAATCTCGAATCCGCGCTGTACGAGCTCGCCGAAGCCGCATCGGCACGCACTGACACCGGCCCCGCCACACAAGCGGTTTCGGACGCAATGGATCAACTGGTCGACGCCGCGCGCGCGTTCCAGTCCGACGACGACCTCAACGACCAAGTGACTTCGGCGCTCGCAGAGAGCCGTTCCATCATGGAAGAGGTCGCCGCCGGCGCGGTGGCTCCCGCACGCTTGGTTTCGCGGGTCGGCGAAGTCTCTCGCGCACTCTCGAGCACCTTCACCAGCGTCGTCGAGCATTCTCAGCGTCCGGCGCTGCGCGAAGAGGGTGGCCGACTCTCAGCACTCTGGGATGCGCGACGAGCACTGGCCGAACAACGAATCCTCTTCGGCTCAGGTGATCCGGACCAGCAGGCTCGTACCTCGATGGTCAGTGCCGCCGGTGCCGAACTGGTCGCTCTGAACAACATTCTCGCCATCGACGGGAGCAACGACACCGTCCGGACCCTCAGCAACTCCGCTCAGAACCGGATCAACGCACTCGGATCAACCCCGTCGACCTCTCCTCTGGGGAGCCGCGTCGGTACCGATCTGAAATCCGGAAACGACCAGTACAACAGCCTGACCGACACCACCGTCACCGAGTTCGGCGATACCGTCACCGCTGAATCCAATGCAGCACGAACCGCAGCACTTCGTGACACTGCAATCGTGCTCGGCGCGGTCCTGCTGGCACTGGCCATCGCCCTCGTCATCAGCCGATCGCTCATCGATCCGATCCGTCGGCTGCGATTTGCCGCATTGCAAGCAGCACGACGCGGACTCCCCGACGCGATCGAACGAATTCGCGCAGGTGCCAGTATCGACGACGTCGACTTCGCCCGTGTACCGATCCGCACCCACGAGGAAATCGGCGAGCTTGCACGCGCGGTGGACGACATGCACGGTCAGGCCATCACGCTGGCCGGCGAGCAGGCCACCCTGCGGCGCCAGGTCAACGACATGTTCGAAACGCTGTCGAGGCGTAACAAGTCCCTCGTCGACCAGCAACTCGGTTTGATCGAACAGTTGGAGCAGGACGAAGACGACCCTCGTCGCCTCGAGAATCTGTTCCGGCTCGACCACATCGCCGCGAGAATGCGTAGAAACGGCGACAACTTGTTGGTTCTCGCCGGAACCGATGTACGCCGCGCCAGAACCGCCCCCGTCGCTCTCGGCGATATCCTTCGTGCGGCGGTATCAGGCGTCGAGGAATATCGACGCGTCGAACTCGGGCAGATACCGCCCGGAGTCGTCACCGGTCATGCTGCCCCGGACGTCGTTCACCTCATCGCTGAACTG
>NZ_LVCT01000424.1:0-8108 GCF_001647205.1 Rhodococcus sp. EPR-134 | reverse complement strand
CGGTATCGGCATGTCGCCTGCCGATATCCTCGATGCCAACGAGCGCCTCGCCGCCGGCGGCGAGATGAGCGCGGATACAGCGCGTCGCATGGGTTTGTTCGTCGTGAGCCGAATCAGTCGTCGCTACAACATCTCTGTGCGCCTGCGCCCGACGGCAACGTCGTCGACGCACAGCGGCATCACCGCAACGGTGCTCCTACCGACGTCGATACTCGATTCTTCTCGGGGACCCGAGATCCGCACGCCGCGAACCGGACCCGTGCCCACGCTCGATCGGACTCCGCCGCCCGCACCGTCTGAACCGTCCTGGTCACAGCCCGTCCCGACCGAATTGGCACCCCCGCAGCCTGCGACCAGAAGTTTCGCAGATCTCCCGCGTCGAACGCCCAGCAACAGCACCGACCGGACTGAGACGTTCGCCCCGATCACACCGCAATCCATTCCCACGACAACAGCGCCTTCGGGGTTGCCACGTCGCACTCCGGGCACAAGTGGAGTACCGGCGGTCAGTACCTCGACTCCGACCACCGCTGCACCCGCCACCTCCGTGTCGTCCTTCGCTCCTCTGCCCGATCCCGAAGGCACAAGCGCATCGACGTCCCTTCCCGTGCGTACTCCTTCGCCGGAATTCACCTCGCCGGCACAGGGTCCCGAGATCCCGGTGGGTCCACACCCGTCGACAACCCCGCCGCCACGGCACCGGCTCTCAGCCCCGACGCCGACAAACACTGCGGCGTTCTTCTCCTCGCGCACCCGTGACGGGCTCTCTGCTCGCGCATCGGCGCGCGCTGACGGCGCGGGAGACGGCAACTCGAACGGCGTACTCGCTGCCCCGACCACGATGCCGATTTTCGCCCGGATGGTGTCCGAGTGGCTCGTGGACCCGACGGCGGAGACGTCAGCTGCTTCCACCGGCAGTGCGTGGACCACCGACGCGGATCAAGGCTGGCTGGCCGCTCGGACCTCGTTCGAGATGCCGGTCACCAAGATCGCCGATTCCGGACTTCCCATTCGAGACCGCGGAGCCCGCCTGGTTCCCGGCGCAGTCGGGAGAGGTGGAACGACACAGCGCCATGCATCCAATCCGGCGGACGTCCAACGTGGTTGGAGCAGTTACCAATCCGGAGTACAACGAGGGCGTCGGCGCGCTGCCGACCATCAGCCCGATGGCGGACAGTCTTTCGAATCGTCCACGATGTTGCACAACGATGAAGGAGAACAGTGAACACTGTCGGAGCCCAAGAGACTCCCCGCGCACTCGACTGGCTGGTATCGGCTTTTGCCCGAGACGTGCCGGGTGTGAGTCACGCGATCATCGTCTCAGCCGACGGGTTGTTGACGGCCTCGAGCACACATCTTCCGCTCGATCGGGCCGATCAATTAGCCGCTGTCACTTCCGGACTCGCCAGCCTGTCCGCGGGGGCGTCACGCCTCTTCGACGGTGGAGCCGTCATGCAGTCCGTCGTCGAGATGGAGAACGGCTACCTGCTTCTCATGGGCGTCGGTAGTGGCGCTTACCTTGCCGCTCTCGCTGTCGCCGGATGCGACATCGGCCAGATCGGTTACGAAATGGCGACTCTCGTCGATCGCGTCGGCACCACCATGGACATTGCCCCGAGAACATCGCAGGGTATTTGAGTTCGATGCCTCACCATCAATCCGAGTACGACGACGCCGAACCGAGCTTGGTCCGGCCGTACGCGCTCACCGAAGGTCGGACCCTGCCGTCCATCGACCTCCCACTCGAAGCGATCATCGCGACGATCGAAGACGCGGTCTCGAACAATCTTGCACCGCAGGATATTCGTGCATCGATCGTCGCACTCTGCGAGCAGCGGATCTCGGTTGCCGAGATCGCTGCCCACCTGGGTGTTCCGATCGGAGTCGTGCGGGTACTGGTCGCCGACCTCGTAGTAGCCGGATCACTGGAAATACATGCCACTCTGCGAAGCGACGCATCTCGAGTCGAGCGACGCGAACTGATCGAAAGGACCCTCAGTGGACTTCGGGCACTCTGACTCATCGTCTCGCGTGAAATCGACAAAAATCGTGATCGCCGGGGGTTTCGGTGTTGGCAAGACAACACTTGTGGGGACCGTCTCCGAAATCGTCCCCCTTCGCACGGAGGCCATGGTCACCGACGCCAGCGACGGTATCGACAATCTCGGATCCACTCCCGACAAGAGCACCACGACGGTCGCGATGGACTTCGGGCGCATCACTCTCGCCGACGACCTGGTCCTCTATCTGTTCGGAACCCCGGGACAGCGCCGCTTCTGGTTCATGTGGGACGACCTGATCACCGGTGCGATCGGTGCGGTCATTCTGGTCGACACGCGTCGCCTGGAAGACAGCTTCGCCGCAGTCGACTTCTTCGAGGCGCGAGGCCTCCCGTTCATCGTGGCGGTCAACCGTTTCGACGGCGCGCCAATCCATTCGGCGAGCGATCTCCGCCAGGCGTTGGCTCTACCCAACCGGGTTCCCATGATCGAGATCGACGCCCGAAACCGCGAATCAGCCAAACGCGCGCTGATCGCCGTCACCGAATACTCCCTCGAACGACTTGCAGCTGAAGCAGTCGTCTAGATGAATCACCAGATGCGAATCGTCGCCGAAAGGAACTGGCATGTCGGATGAAATGCACCATTTCTCGATGGGAATCTGGCTGCTCGGACTCGCCTACGTCGTGTCCGTGGTCGGGTCGGTAGTCGGCCTGGCGTGCACCAGGCATTCAGCGTCGGCGACGACAACCGCCACACGCATGCGATGGCTCGCCATGGCTGCCTTGTCGATCGGTGGCGTCGCCATCTGGCTCATGCATTTCATCGCCATGCTCGGCTTCGCGGTCCCCGGCAGTCCCATTCGATACAACCTCGGATGGACCGTGATCTCCGCGATCATCTCAGTAGGGGCCGTGTTTGTCGGCCTGCTGATCATCGGGACCGAATTTCGCTGGACGCGGCTTCTGATCGGGGGCGTGGTAACCGGTCTCGCCGTGAACATCATGCATTACACGGGTATGCGCGCCTTGCGCTTTCAGGGCGAGATCCACTACGACCTGCTCTTCGTTGCACTGTCGGTTCTGATCGCAGTCGTCGCCGGAACCGCTGCACTGTGGTTCACCATGGTGCTCGAGTCCACGATTCTGCGTTTTGTCGCCGGAATCATCATGGGCATCGCTGTCGTCGGTATGCACTACACCGGAATGGCCGCTGTCGAGGTTGTTCACGACGCGGCAGCCCCGGCGCCACAGGGACTCGAAGTGTTCTCGTTCCTCTTCCCTGTCTTCGTTCTCGGCCTGCTGGCGTTGGCAGTTCCGATTGTCGCAGTGCTGACAGCACCCAACCGCGCGACGGCACGAATGGAATCCGCCGCCGACGATCTGGCGTTCGAAGCACGAGAGTTCGCGATCTCGAACTGAGCGAGTACGGGGCGAGTACGGGGCGAGTTCACGTAAATCGACAACGCCCCGTACATTTCGGGGATGGTGGATGCCGGACACAACCCCCAGCCATCGACTCGCGCAACGCTCGTCGTGATCGGTGGTTTGCCGGCCACCGGCAAGTCGACGATCGCGCGGGCGCTTGCGCAGCGTCACCAAATCCCCTTCGTGCGGATCGATACCATCGAACAGGCGCTGATCCGCAGCGGTATCGCTGACGGGTCCGGGACCGCCGGATACATCACCGGGTACGCGCTCGCCGCCGAACAATTGCGACTCGGACTTTCGGTCGTGGTCGAATGCGTCAACCCCGTCGAGGCGACACGAGACGCCTGGTCCGCTACCGCACAACATAATTCGGCGCGCCTGCTCGGTGTCGAGGTCATCTGTTCGGATCCCGACGAGCATCGCAGACGCGCTAAACGGCGAGTCGTCGACATCCCGGATCTCGTACTACCGACGTGGCAGGAAATTCTGGATCGAGACTACGAGCCGTGGACTACGGAACGGCTGGTGCTCGACACCGCAATCATGGACTCCGACAGTGCAGTACGACGCATCACAGCAAAGATGCTGTAGCGTGCGAGCTGCTCACAAGGTGAGAACGAAGAATGCGCTGTTCGGGTCTTCGCGGTAGTTCCCGAACGGTGGACAAGGCACGAACCCGAATTTCGCGTACAACCGGCGAGCTGGATCGAAGAACTCTTGCGTACCGGTCTCCAATTCGAGTTGCCGGTAACCTCGTTGTCTCGACTCGTCCACGACGTGTTGAAGAAGTCGCGTTCCCACGCCACGCCCCCTTGCTGCCGATGACGTTCGCATCGACTTGATCTCGCCGCCCGCCGACGACCGTTCCTTGAGCGCGACGCAACCGAGTAACTCGTCACCTTCGCTCCACAGCGTCCACATGGTCACAGAGATATCCATCAGCCCCGTGACGTCCAGCGCGTGAACGCTGTCCGAGGGCGAGGTCGCGTGCATGTCGGCGAGATGTTCGGTGAGTAGAGCACGGACCGCATCCCGACTCAGGTCGTCAATTTCGATTCGCACAGACCCTCACTGTCCTCTTCGCTTCCGGCAGCATCGAATGAAAGTATGACTGTCCGTCACTTCGCCGAAGGCCTGGCCCGAACGTGGATGCGTTCTCCTTGGGGGCCGAACAGACTCAGTACCTCGACCGGGCCGCGCCCGTCACTGCCGAACCAATGCGGGTTTCGGGTGTCGAATTCAGCAGCTTCACCCGTACCCATCACGATGTCGTGATCGGCCAACACCAACCGCAACCTCCCCGACAACACGTACAGCCATTCGTAGCCGTCGTGCACTTGGGGATCCGGTTCCGTCTGGCTTGCCGGGATGGTCATCTTGAATGCCTGCAACCCACCCGGTTGCCGAGTGAGCGGCAATACCTTTCGCCCACTGACGCTTCGAGGCGCACTCTGGATGCGTGGATCGGCGACCTGCGGTGCCGCCACCAGTTGGTCCAACGGCACTTGGTGGGCAAGCGCGATCGGAAGCAGCAACTCCAAGCTCGGGCGACGCTCCCCCGCTTCGAGCCTCGACAGGGTGCTCTTCGAAATACCGGTGGACTCGGACAGCGCTGTGAGCGTGACGTTCCTCTGTGTACGAATGCGTTTGAGGCGCGCGCCGATCTGCGAGATGGCGGCATCGATGTGCGGACCGTTGACATTCATGGTGCCGAGTCTGACGACGATTCCCAGAAATGGCAACATTAGTTGCTGAAGAACCCCCTCCGCGAGCAATCTGTGCTCATGCGAACACACACTGAAACTGAGATCCTCGACGCCGTGATCGTCGGCGGTGGCGCCGCCGGACTCAGCGCAGCCCTGGTGTTGGGTCGTGCTCGGCGCTCGGTCGCCGTCATCGATTCCGGCAAACCGCGCAACGCACCGGCAGCACACATGCACGGCTTCCTCTCGCGCGACGGCATGGCGCCACGTGAGTTGCTCGCCGTCGGACGCAGCGAATTGCAGACGTACGGAGTGGAATTGACACAAGATGACGTAGTCGACATCTCCTGGCGCGGTATCGAACCCGGCTTTGTCGTCGAACTGTCAGGAGGCACGACGCGCGAAACTCGTACTGTGCTGGTTGCCACCGGTCTACGGGATTCACTCCCGGAAATACAAGGCATCCAGGAGCTTTGGGGACAAAGCGTGCTCCATTGCCCGTACTGCCATGCGTACGAGATCAGCGACCAACCGATCGGCGTTCTCGGCGGCGACGCTCGCGAGATGTCACTTCACCAGGCGTTTCTACTCCGACAGTGGTCGTCGGATGTGACGTTATTCCCCGACAAGATCTCGCTCACCCCCGACGAACGCGCGCGACTGGCTGCCCGAGGAGTGACGGTTGCCGACGGATCGGTATCTGGATTGATCGGTGAGAGAGGCGAACTGAGGGCCGTCGAACTCGACAACGGCCAGTTGGTCCCTCGCTCAGCATTGTTCGTTGCGCCACGTTTCAATCCGAACGACACACATCTGACGCGACTCGGGTGCAAAACCGGCCCTACGGGATTCGCGGTTGTCGACCCTTCCGGCGCCACCAGCGTTCCGGGCGTCTGGGGCGCCGGCAACGTCGTCGACCCTCGCGCCCAGGTAATCAATGCTGCGGCGGCAGGTTCGACCGCGGCAATCGCGATCAACGGATATCTGGTCGAGCAAGACGTCGAATCGGCTCTTCGTTCGACCGAGCCGGAAGGGGGCTTCTCGGCGACCGTGGAGCAACGCGTCTGCGAGTTGAACGGCGGCAGCGCCCTCCACGGCATGTGACCGAGGTGTCTACGTCGCGGGGCCGCCGTGCAACTTCTCGTAGGCGGCCTTCTCGGCGTCGTGGCGCGAGATCTTCTTCGGGTTCTCGAGGTCGGAAGGCAAACCGTGACGCTCGAGGCGGCGCGACCTGTTCTGAGCCATGTAGGAGACCGAATAGAACAGTGCCAGAAGCACTCCGAGCAGCACCATCGATGCCCGCAGGGCCCACGGCCCGGGGAAGAGCATGAAGGCCGCGAACACTGGAATGAACGGCACCATGCTTCGGATCAGGTGACGCGGCACGGCCCAGTCACCGATCAGGTCGTTTCGTACCCAGTCCTGCATCGAATCGGGCAGTTTGCGCCCCACTGAATAACCCAACCACTGAAGAGGATTCGGGCTCGTACGTTGCTTTTTGGAAGTCACGGAAGTCACCTGTTCGGTACGCATCGACGGTACTGACGCAGTCATCACGTTTCTTTCGGATGCAGTCATCACATTTCTCTCATTGGTCCAAGGCTCCGGCGCGGAGCGCGGCCTCGTTGACCCGCGTCAGAACGTTGTGAAGTTCTTCGAGTTCGGCGAGGCTGACGCCGAGCTTCGCGACAACCGCCGGCGGGATCTTCTCCGCCTCCGCGCGCAGTGCCACACCGGCTTCGGTGAGGTCCACGTCCAGTTGCCGTTCGTCGGCGCGGCTACGGGTTCGCGTGATCAGCCCGGACGCCTCGAGTCGCTTGAGGAGCGGCGACAGCGTCGGCGAATCGAGTTGCAGTGCCTGCCCGATTTCCTTGACCGCCATCGGCGACTTTCCCCACAGTGCCAGCATCACCAGGTACTGGGGATGCGTGAGGCCCATCGGCTCGAGCAGTGGCCGGTAGACGGACAGCACCGCCCGGTTCGCGACCGCAAGTGCAAAGCACACCTGCCGGTCGAGAGCCAGCGGATCATCCATCTGCGTCTGCGGAGCCTTCGTCGTCATGAATCCGATGTTATCAGATTAATTAGTGCAGCAACTATTATTGCACTAATCAATCTGGCGACGATCGTCACTCTTCTCCAACGTCGACGTGGGTTGCCCGGTGAGACCCACGTGCGCTTCCGCCCTCATTCGCTCCACCATGTGCGGGTAGTGCAGCTCGAACGCCGGACGTTCACTGCGGATGCGCGGTAACTCGGTGAAGTTGTGACGCGGCGGCGGGCAGGTGGTTGCCCACTCCAGCGAGTTTCCGTAACCCCACGGATCGTCGACGGTGACAACTTCGCCGTAGCGGTAGCTCTTGAAAACGTTCCAGATGAACGGAAGCGTCGAGGCACCGAGCACGAAGGCAAAGATCGTGGACACCGAGTTCAGCACCGTGAACCCGTCCGAGGGCAGGTAGTCGGCATAGCGACGCGGCATCCCCTCGCCGCCGAGCCAGTGCTGAACGAGGAACGTGCCGTGGAAACCGACGAACGTGGTCCAGAAGTGCCACTTGCCGAGACGCTCGTCCATCATGCGACCGGTCATCTTCGGGAACCAGAAGTAGATACCGGCGTACGTGGCGAACACGACCGTACCGAAGACCACGTAATGGAAGTGGGCGACGACAAAATACGTGTCGGTGACATGGAAGTCGATCGGCGGGCTCGCGAGAATGACACCCGACAGACCACCGAAGAGGAAGGTGATCAAGAAGCCGACCGAGAACAGCATCGGCGACTCGAAGGTCAACTGCCCCTTCCACATCGTGCCGATCCAGTTGAAGATCTTCACACCTGTCGGCACGGCGATCAGGAACGTCATGAACGAGAAGTACGGCAGGAGAACAGCACCCGTCGCGTACATGTGGTGAGCCCACACCGCGATCGACAGAGCTGAAATCGCCAGTGTCGCATAGACCAATCCGGTGTAC
>NZ_LVCT01000423.1:0-25737 GCF_001647205.1 Rhodococcus sp. EPR-134 | reverse complement strand
ACCGAGATGACGGTCGACGAACAGACCCATGAACGCAGCGGTCAAGAGCGGGAACGCCATCAAGATCAGAATGCTGGTGATGAAGATGTTCCACGTGAAGATGGACATCCGAAACATCGTCATACCTGGTGCGCGCAGGCAGATCACGGTGGTGATCATGTTGACCGCACCGAGAATGGTGCCGAGGCCACCGACCGTCAGACCGAAGACCCACAGGTCGGCGCCGACGCCGGGACTGTGCACCGCACCCGACAACGGGGTGTACGCGGTCCAACCGAAGTCGGCAGCGCCGCCCGGCGTGAGGAATCCGCCGAGAACGATGAGACCACCAAAAGTGAAGAGCCAGAACCCGAATGCGTTCAGACGCGGGAACGCCACGTCCGGGGCACCGATCTGCAGCGGAAGTATGTAGTTCGCGAAGCCGAAAACGACGGGCGTCGCATACAGCAGCAACATGATCGTGCCGTGCATGGTGAACAACTGGTTGAACTGCTCGTTCGAGAGGAACTGCATCCCGGGGACAGCCAGTTCCGCACGCATGAACAGGGCCATCAGGCCGCCGATCAGGAAGAACACGAAAGCCGTGATCATGTACATGATCCCGATCTTCTTGTGATCGGTGGTCTTGATCATGTCGAACATCCACGACCCCTTGGGATCACGGCGCTTCGGGTACGGCCGCTCCGGAATCGGCTCCAACTCTCCGGTCCGCTCGTCCGGCACCGTTGTCGTCATGCTCGCGCGTCCTCTTTCGTGCTCGATACCGCCTCAAGAACTTTCCGCACGACCATATCGCATGTTAATAGTTAATGCACAAACTAAGTGTGGCCGACGTGAGCATCTATCGAAAACCGAACGTACGCAACCTTTTGCAGATTTCGGTGAGATAAAGTCAGGCGGCGGAATAGGTCGAGGGTCCGCCGCGTTGAACAAACCCGTGACTCTTCCCGACACATCGACAGCACCCGAGGCCTCCGCGTTGCGCGGCCTCTTCGAGCCTTTCGAGGTCAAATCACTCTCGTTGCGTAACCGTTTCGCCATGGCCCCGATGACGCGCGCCTTCTCGCCGGACGGAATCCCCGGCGCCGACGTAGCCGAGTACTACCGTCGTCGCGCAGCAGGTGGTGTCGGCTTGATCATCACCGAAGGCACGTACATCCCGGACCCGGCAGCCGGCCCGCACACCCGCGTACCGCGCATCTACGGCGATTCGAGCCTGGGTGGCTGGAAGTCGGTTGTCGACGCCGTCCACGCCGAAGGCGGATCGATCATTCCTCAGCTGTGGCACCTCGGAGTCGAACGCGGCGAGAACTCGCGCCTGAACCCCGAGGTCGAAACCGTCAGCCCCTCCGGCCTGGCACTGGACGGCACCCGCCTGGGACGAGAATTCACCACCTCTGACCTCGACGACTTGAAGCAGTCGTGGGTCGACGCCGCACTCAACGCGAAGAACACCGGCTTCGACGGTCTCGAGTTGCACGGAGCACATGGCTACCTGCTCGACGAATTTCTCTGGGCGGGAACCAATGTCCGAACCGACGGATACGGCGGATCACTCGAGGCCCGCACCCGTTTCCCGGCCGAGGTCGTCGCCGCAATCCGAGAGGCCGTCGGGGCCGAGTTCGCGATCGTCTACCGATTCTCGCAGTGGAAGTCCGGCCATTACGACGCTCGTATCGCCCAGAGCCCGGCAGAACTCGGCCGCATCCTCACTCCCCTGGTCGACGCCGGCGTCGACGTTCTGCATCCGTCCACGAGGCGTCATTGGGAACCGGCATTCGCTGAACTCGTCGGTCAAGACGGCACACTTGGCCTCGCCGGTTGGACGAAGAAGCTGACCGGGTTGCCGACCATCACCGTCGGTTCGGTCGGACTCGATTCCGTGTTCACGACGGCATTCACCGGCGAAGCTGCATCTGCTGTCACCGGACTGGAGCGTCTCGAAGCTCAGTACGAGAGGGGTGAATTCGACATGGTTGCCATCGGGCGCGCGCTGCTCGCCGATCCCGAGTGGGTCGAGAAGCTCCGCACCGGACGCGCGGACGAGCACATCGCATTCACCGCAGAACATCGCACACACCTGAACTGACCTCGCACGACAAAACGGCACTCCCGCAATTGTGGGAGTGCCGTTTGTGGGTCTGCCGGAAGTACTAGCTGCCGAGCGTGACCGGGTCGGGGCCGATGCGGCCGGCCGGGTCGTCGAGAGCACCGATCGCGTTGATCTGTTCCGGTGTCAGTTCGAATCCGAAGACATCGAAGTTGGCGGCGATACGTTCGGGGGTCACCGACTTCGGAATCACCACGTTTCCGATCTGCAGGTGCCAGCGAATGATCACCTGAGCCGCGGTGACGCCATGAGCGTCGGCGATAGCGGTGATCACGGGGTCGCCGAGAACGGTTCCCTGTCCGAGCGGGCTCCACGCTTCCGTCGCGATTCCCTTGCCGGTGTGGAAGGCGCGCAGTTCGGCTTGGTTGAACTTGGGGTGAAGCTCGATCTGATTGAGGACCGGCACCTCACCGGTTTCGCCGATGACGCGCTCGAGGTTCTCGATGGTGAAGTTGGAGACGCCGATGGATCGAACCCGTCCGTCGGCCTTGAGCTTCTGGAATGCCTTGAACGTCTCGACGTACAGGTCCTTGGACGGAACCGGCCAGTGGATCAGGTACAGGTCGAGGTACTCGAGACCCAACTTGTCGAGGCTGGCGTCGAATGCCGCAAGCGTCGAGTCGTAGCCTTGGTCGTCGTTCCACAGTTTTGTCGTGATGTAGAGGTCTTCGCGGGCGATGCCGGATTCGGCGATCGCGCGGCCGACGCCCACCTCGTTGCCGTAGATCTTGGCGGTGTCGATACTGCGGTAGCCGGTCTTCAGGGCTGTGGAGACGGCCTCCTGCGTCTCGTCGTCCGGAACCTGGAACACACCGAATCCGAGTGCGGGGATCGTCTTACCGTCGTTCAGAACAATGGTCGGTACAGAGGTCACATCGTTGGTCTCGGTCATATATGGATCCAACGCGCGAGGGCCGGGAGGCATTCCCCGCCGAACCTCCGGGCAGTGCCCTTGTACCGCCCGAAATGCCGGTCTACCTTGGAAGACAAGTATTGGAATCGCCTCGAGAAAAGAGAGAGCGATGAATCTTTCATATCGTCTCGCCTACAAGGTCGGTGTCACTCCGTGGGAGCACACCGGGCACGGGTTCGACGCTCAACTGTCCGGCCTTCTGGATGCGATTCCCGTCCCGGAAGGTGGCCGTGCACTCGATATCGGTTGCGGCACCGGACGCCATTCCATCGAGCTGGCGCAACGCGGTTGGCACGTCACCGGCGTCGACGCCGAACAGGAACCGCTGGACAAAGCGCGCATACACGCGCGTGAAGGACACGTCGACGTCCGGTTCCTCCACGAGGACGCGGCAGACCTGCACATTGCTGTCGACGGCGGGCACATGCTGGTGCTCGACATCGGCTGTTTTCACGGGCTCACCGATCATCAACGACGGGACTACGGGAGGTCGGTCAACGCGATCACCGCACCCAGGGCGTCCATGGTGATGTTCGCATTCGGACCGGGGCACCGTTGGCCGATGCCACACGGCGTCTCGGAGGAGGACGTCATGCGAGCATTCGACGGTTGGTCGATGGCCTCGAGCATGGCCGCGGACGTGAGTGAATCGCCACTTCCGGTCCGTGCGGCACATCCGTGCTGGTATCACCTGGTCCGTGGCTGACTGCTGTGCGCCTTTATTAACCGCCCGCGGTTAATAAAGGCGCACAGCACCGGGGATACTTCTCAGGTGACTGCAACACTGCGCATCAGCGGCCTCTCTGCTTCCCGGGGAGAACGCACCCTGTTCTCCGACCTCGACCTCACCGTTGCCCCCGGCGACGTCATCGGCCTCGTCGGCGCGAACGGCGCCGGCAAGTCGACGCTTCTCACCGCACTGGCCGGAATCGGAACTGCCGACGTCGAAGGTTCGATCATCCTCAGCCCGCCGGATGCTGCGGTCGGTTACCTCGCGCAGGAACCCGATCGCATCGAGGGTGAGACCGTCCTCGAGTTCCTCGGCCGCCGCACCGGCGTCGCCCACGCCGAGGAAGTCATGAACGCCGCAGCCGAAACCCTGGCCGAAGCCGAAGAGGATCTGTACTCCCCGGCTCTCGAACGCTGGCTCGCTCTCGGCGGCGCCGACCTGCTCGAGCGCGCCGAGAAGGTGGTCGAAGAACTCGGTCTCGGAGTTCCACTCGATGCTCACATGACGGCATTGTCCGGCGGTCAGGCCGCGCGCGCCGGCCTCGCGTCACTGTTGCTTTCGCGCTACGACATTCTCTTGTTGGACGAGCCCACCAACGATCTCGACCTACGCGGTCTCGAGCAGTTGGAGCGATTTGTCGCCGAGACGCGCGCAGCACTGGTTGTCGTGAGCCATGATCGCGAGTTCCTCTCGCGCACCGTCACCGGAATCGTGGAACTCGATCTGGCACAACAGGACATCGCCGTGTACGACGGCGGCTACGAGTCGTACCTCGCCGAACGCGAGATCGCCCGCCAGCACGCACGCGAGGCGTTCGAGGAATACGCAGGCACCCGCTCCGATCTCGAAGATCGCGCACAGATGCAGCGCAACTGGATGGAACACGGCGTCCGCAACGCGCGTCGTAAAGCCAAGGACAACGACAAGTTCGGACGCGGATTGCGGACCGAGTCGACGGAGAAGCAAGCCGCGAAAGCCCGCCAGACTCAACGCCGCATCGAGCGACTCGAAGTCGTCGAGGAACCGCGCAAGGAGTGGGAACTTCGCATGGAGATCGCGGCGGCGCCGCGGTCCGGTTCCGTTGTCGCAACCACGAACGGCGCCAAGGTAACTCGCGGTCAGTTCACGTTCGGTCCGGTCACGACGCAGATCGACTGGGGCGATCGAATTCTCGTCACGGGCGCGAACGGGGCAGGCAAGACCACCCTCCTCAACGTCCTGCTCGGCAAACTCGTCCCGGACGAGGGCATCGCGTCGCTGGGTTCCGGTGTCGCGATCGGTGAGATCGATCAGGCGCGTGGATTGTTCGAAGGTGATCAACCAGTCGTGGAGGCCTTCGGGGCACAGGTTCCGGACTGGCCCGATGCCGATGTCCGCACTCTCCTCGCCAAGTTCGGCCTGCGCGGACACCACGTACTCAGATCTGCCGCTTCCCTGTCCCCCGGCGAAAGAACAAGGGCTGCGCTTGCTTTGCTCCAGGCTCGCGGCGTGAACCTACTGGTACTGGACGAGCCGACGAACCATCTCGACCTTCCGGCGATCGAACAGCTCGAGCAGGCAATGGAGTCGTTCGAGGGAACCCTCCTTCTGGTCACTCACGATCGACGCATGCTGCAGTCCACCCGAAGCACGCGCCGGTGGCGAATGGAGAACGGACAGCTCTTCGAGGAGTAGCCGATCGACTCTGCTTGCGCAGACAACCCGCGTGTGCAACTATTTATCAGGCGCACGCAATAGTTGCATGCGCGGCACAGGTGGCCCGCGGATGACATGATCCCCCGTCGAGCTGCCACATCCCAGTCCCGAAAGGCACTCTTCAATGTTGTCGATCCCCGACCGCACACTGACTCACGGAACCACCGGCGAGCCGATCACCATCCCGCAACTCGGGTACGGCGTTTTCCAGGTACCGGACGCACAGACCGAAGAGGTCACTGCCGCAGCTCTCGAGATCGGCTACCGCCACATCGACACGGCCGCGATCTACGGAAATGAAGCCGGGGTCGGCCGCGCCATCGCAGGTTCGGATATCCCTAGGTCAGAGCTTTTTGTCACCACCAAGCTGTGGAATGACGATCAGGGCCACGACCGAACACTCGCCGCTTTCGACACCAGCCTCGACAAGCTCGGACTCGACTACGTCGACCTCTATCTGATTCACTGGCCCGCGCCGGCAAAGGGCCTGTTCGTCGAGACCTGGGCGGCATTCGAGCAAATTCTCGCCTCCGGCCGCACCCGGGCGATCGGTGTGTCCAACTTCCTGCCCGAGCACCTCGAACTGCTGGCCGAGCACAGCTCGATCACCCCGGCCGTCAACCAGATCGAATTGCACCCCAGACTGCAACAGCACGCGTCACGGGAGTACGCGCGAAGTCGCGGCATCGAAATCGAGGCTTGGAGCCCATTGGGACAGGGAACCATCCTCGACGACCCGGCCATCGGGAAAATTGCTGCAGCACACGGCAAGAGCCCGGCACAGATAATTCTGCGCTGGCATCTCGAACAGGGTCACACCGTTCTGTCGAAGTCGGTCACGCCTGCACGCATGCGCGACAACGCCGCAATCTTCGACTTCGCACTCGATGCCGACGAGTCAGCGACCATCGCAGCGCTGAACACCGACAGCCGTGTCGGGCCTGATCCAGTCGAATTGAACTGAATCGAAACGGCTTCAAGAATTTTCGTGGGGAGTCAACGTCAGCAGCACAGAATCGACGGACTGCTCGGCCAGGAGCGCGTCCAGCGGTAAGTGACGGAACAACGCTCGGTAATAGATCGGCGACGCCAGCGCGTCCAGGACGAAGTCCAGGTCGAAGTCGCTCCGTATGTCGCCGCGTAGCCGCGCCGATTCCAGCACTGCCGCAGTGGAATCGCGTCGAGGCTGAAAGAATGCCGACTGGAAATCCCGCGCCAATTCCGGGTCCGCCGCCAGATCCGCGACCAACGCGGGCAGGATCCGACCGACTACCGTTTCACTCAGTCCCACAACCAATGTCGTGATGCCGGCGACCAGGTCTGCCCTGAGATCGCCGGTGTCCGGCGTTGGATCAGTACCGATGTGCGCCACGACAACGTCGACCACCAGATGCCGCTTCGACGGCCATCTCCGGTAGATGGCGGGTCGATGCACGCCCGCTCTCGTCGCCACCGAACCGATCGACAGCTCCGCATATCCGTTCTCCCCCAACAACTCCAGGGTTGCCGCCAGAACGGCGTCGTCGATCCGCTCGTCGCGGGCGCGCACCATCTACAGCACCGGCCGCGGCATGAGCACCAGACGCCAGCCGTCGGGATCTTCGAAAGTCATCCCCGCATTCTCCTCCCAGTACGGATTCTCGGCGCCAACGGGTTCGTGCCCTGCTTCCCCCAACCTCTGAACTACCTCGTACATCGCCGACTCGCCGGCGAAGTAGAGCACCAACAGGTTGTCCTGCGTCGGCGCCGGGCATGGGCTTCCGTCTTCGTGGGTCGTGAATTCGAGGTGATAGTTCGAATCCGGCAGACCCAGCATGATTCCGTCGTACCCGGCATGACCGGAGAACCGGTAGAGCTCTGGCAATCCCAGACAGTCGCGATAGAACGCAATCACGTCGTCGAGCCTGTCGGTGGGTCGCGCTACGCGCACTTGCACTACTGCGAGGTCGTTCGGCCAAGTTGTCATTCCACAACAGTACAGTACGTACCGTAATGTTTCGAGAAGATGGCTGCCAGCCTCCCGACGGCAGCTCGCTGCAACTACAAGCGATCATTCTCCGGAAACGCCGCCTTGGGCATGAATTTCGGCCTGGCGAACAGCACAGACAGTTTGGTGGGCTGCGACTCCACCGGGCGATCGGACCGGTACAGCAACGCCTGCTGCGGGGTACTCACCCATTCACTGGCGAAGATCTCACCGAGGCGCGAAACCGGCACGTGCGACCCGTCCTCGAGTCGAACGGTGACGTCCGCCCCGATGTCCGACTGGCCGTACACGACCCACCACGATTCGCCTTCCACATCCCCCGGAGTGTGCTGCCCGATACCGATGACTGCACCCTTCTCCATCGGATCGCGCCAGACCGCTTCGCGCCCTTGCGGTCCCACGCAGTAGCTACCATCCTCGCGCACCTGCACGACCAGGCCGGACTCTTCGAGCACCAACTGTTCGACCACCATGCCAAGCCCCTTCCGTTGCCCGAACCTTATCCGCCGGCACGCCCCAGAAGCGGAACAATCGCGGTTCGTGTTGACAAATTGTTGGGTTTTTACAACACTTTGATGCATGAGCCCAGTCCGGCGGGGAGACGCGCTCCCCATCTTCAATCGCATCGGAGTGCTTCGCGCCGAGCGGAAGATGAGCCGGGCACAGCTTGCGCAACTCGTCGACGTGAATCCGCAGACGGTGGGGGCACTCGAACGCGGTGACCACTACCCCAGCCTGGATCTTGCATTCCGAATCTGCTGGGTGTTCGACCTCCCGGTGGAGGCGGTGTTCTCCCGGACAGAGTTCGGGCCGCTGTCGACGGAGGTCTACCGGAATGCACCGTCGACGGAGGTCTACCGATCTGACCGCACTACCGAGGGGAGTGAAAAGCCAAGTGCCTGAATCAAATCTGATCGACCGCTACCAGGCCCACCGCACTCGGCGGTTCCTGCAGAACGAGGAGACGTTCCGACATTGGCTCCCGAATTGGCGAACCCGTCGACGTCGGCGCGTACTCGTCGTCGCCCTGGCGGTCCTGTTCACCACGATGGTTGCCGTCAGCACAGCATGCCTGTTCAATCCGCTCTTCGCCGTGGCATGGCCGGTCCTCACCCTGCTGTTCCTGCCGACGTGGTCCTCACTTCAAATCGTGTCGGGCCGGCAAGGGGATGCTCCGCGGCAGGCGTTGGACGAATGGGAGATCCAGCAACGCAACGACGCTCGCTCCGTCGGGCTCAGCGTGACCCAAACGTTGGTCTTCATTGTCGCCATTTTCCTCATTTTCACCTCGTCGGTGCAGTGGAATGTAGAGAGGCTGCCTTACACGGGAGGTTTATTGGCACTGACTGCAATGCTGATCGGCGCGTGCACGCCCGCGATGATTCTCTCGTGGACCAATCCAGACCCGGATCCGATTGATTCGGAAGAGTTCGATCTCTGACCCGTATTACCGAAGCGCACCACTCGACCGATGGGAAGGACCCATGTCAGCCACCCTCACGATCGACGGCATCTCGAAACGCTACGGCGACGTCGTCGCACTCGACAACCTGAGTTTCGAAGTGCGCCCAGGCGAGATCTTCGGATTCGTCGGCAGCAACGGCGCCGGCAAGACGACCACGATGCGCATTGCGCTGGGTGTGCTCGGAGCAGATTCGGGAGAAGTTCGCCTCGGCGGCAAACCCGTCGACCTCGACGTGCGTCGCACTATCGGATACATGCCGGAGGAACGCGGCCTCTACCCCAAGATGAAGGTGGGAGCGCAACTTTCCTATCTGGCCGAGCTACACGGACTGTCGAAGGCCGACGCGCACGCGGCCACTGAGCGGTGGACCGAACGTCTGGGCATCGCCGAACGCGTCAAGGACACCGTCGATTCCCTGTCCCTCGGTAATCAGCAACGTGTGCAGCTCGCGGCGGCGCTGGTTCACGACCCATCGGTACTCGTTCTGGACGAACCGTTTTCGGGCCTCGACCCCGTAGCAGTCGATGTCATGAGTGACGTGCTGGTCGAGAAGGCTCGCACCGGCGTTCCCGTAATCTTCTCCAGCCATCAGCTGGATCTGGTGGAGCGCCTGTGCGATCGCGTGGGCATCATCAGCCGCGGCAGCATGCGAGAGATCGGAACCGTCGACGAGCTACGAGGCAAGGGCGACGGCCGAATCGAAGTCTTCGCCCCTGACGCGCCGGTCGGTTGGGCACACCATCTGATCGGTGTCACCACACTGAGCCACCTCGACGGCCGAACGCTCCTGAGCGTCGACGGCACGGCCGACGATCAGCAGATCCTGCACGCAGCATTGAAAACCGGACCGGTGCACGAGTTCACGCTACGACGTCCGTCACTGACCGATCTGTTCCGAGAGGTAGTAGCCGCATGAGCAACCAGTTGAGCGGAGGTCGAGCCATCGGGTTGGTCGCCCGACGCGAATTCATGACGCAGATCTCGAAGAAGAGTTTTGTGATCAGCAACGTCATCATTCTGGTCGCGATCATCGGCGGCATCATCGCCTTCTCGCTCTTCTCCGGCGGCGACGAGGACAAGTCGAAGATCGGCTTGGTCGGCAACCAATCACTCAGTGCCACGATGGTGTCCATCGGCGACACCCTCGGAAATCCGGTGACGGTAACGGAGGTTTCCGACGACGGCACCGCGCGTGATCAAGTCAAGGACGGCGACCTCGACGTGGCCGTGATCGCTGGATCGGGCGGCGGCGTCACTGTCGTGACCAAGAAGGAAGTAGCCACGAATCTGCGGGCCGTCATCGAGAGTTCCGTTGCACAGCAGGCACAATCGAATGCGCTTTCCGCTGCGGGGATCGACCCGGCTCAGCTCGCCGAAGCCACGTCCACCGCAGTGGTCACCATCGATGCCATCGATCCCCCGGATCCCGAACAGGGCCAACGTATAGCGATGTCGATCGCTGCTGTGGTGCTCCTGTACATGCAGATCCTGTTGTTCGGAACGTACGTGGCGATGGGCGTCGTCGAGGAGAAGTCCAGCCGTGTCGTCGAGTTGCTGCTCTCCACTCTCCGTCCACTGCAGTTGTTGTGGGGCAAGGTTCTCGGAATCGGTGCTGTCGGCCTGATGCAGATGGCTGCCTATGCCGTCGCGGGCGTCGCCACCGGACTGGCGACGGGCGTCCTGACCGTGACGGGCACCGCAATCGGCGTTCTGTTCGGCACTCTCGGGTGGTTCATTCTCGGCTTCCTCTTCTTCGCCGTGCTGTACGCCGCGGCCGGGTCCATGGTCTCGCGGCAGGAGGACGTCAACGCCACCGCGATGCCTCTCGCGCTGCTCGTCATGGCGATGGTCAGCGTGGCTTTCGTTTCGGTGAGCAATCCAGAAGGAACCCTGAGCAACGTGTTGAGTTGGATTCCGCCGTTCTCGGCAATCCTCATGCCCCTGCGTATTTCCGCCGGTGTTGCTTCTCCGTTCCAGATCGTGGGAACGATTCTGCTGATGCTGGTGGTGACCGCTGCGTTGTCGATGATCGCGGCAAAGATCTACCAGCGCTCCATCCTTCGTATCGGCAAGGTCGTGTCATGGAAAGAGGCGTTCGGACGCTGATTCTCCAGCGCACAACTGGCGCCACGCGATCCCGGCGGCACCCCGTCCAGGTAGGTTCATCCTGGACGGGGTGCTGCTTACTTGGAGGACGTTGTGCGAATCTCGGCCGAAGAACTACTCACTGCGGTACTCGATCCCGAGAGCTTCGTCTCCTGGGACTCCCCGCCCGTCGACGTCGGACCTGGCGCGAAATACGCGGAAGACCTGGCGAAGGCCCGCGAGAAGAGCGGAGTTGACGAGTCCGTCGTCACCGGTGTCGGTACCGTTCGGGGACGTCGGGTCGCGGTAATTGCCTGTGAATTCAGCTTTCTCGCCGGTTCCATCGGAGTCGCTGCGGCCGAGCGGATCGTGACCGCCGTCGAACGTGCTACGGCAGAACAACTCCCGCTGCTGGCCTCGCCAACCTCCGGCGGAACGCGGATGCAGGAGGGCACCGTGGCGTTCGTTCAGATGGTGAAGATCGCTGCGGCAGTGGCTGTTCACAAAGCGGCACACCTGCCCTACCTGGTTTACCTGCGCAATCCCACCACCGGCGGGGTCTTTGCCTCGTGGGGATCCCTCGGCCACATCACCGTCGCGGAACCCGGTGCTCTGGTGGGATTCCTCGGACCCCGTGTCTACGAATCCCTGTACGGCGAAAAGTTTCCCGACGGTATCCAGACGTCCGAAAACTTGTATCGCAACGGCGTTATCGACGGCGTCGTACCCGTCGACCGCCTCCGTCTGCTGGTCAACCGAGCGTTGTGCGTGCTCACCGATCCCCCGGCCCCGGCGGCCACGGACCCGATTCCCTCACCCGAGATTCCCGATGTTCCCGCCTGGCAGTCGGTGATGCTCTCGCGCCGGGCCGATCGACCCGGCATCCGGCAGTTGCTCCGCCATGCCGCAACTGAACAGGTACCGCTCAGCGGCACCGGGCAGGGTGAAACCGACAAGACGATCTTGCTCTCGCTCGCCCGCTTCCGGGGCTTTCCGTGCATCCTGCTCGGCCAGGACCGCAGTGGCCAATCCGCGCTCACCACGATGGGACCGGCCGCGCTCAGGGAAGCGCGACGGGGCATGAAACTTGCCGAAGAACTACAACTCCCGCTTGTCCTAGTGATCGACACATTGGGCGCGTCGCTGTCCAAAGAAGCTGAAGAACGTGGACTGGCCCCTGAGATCGCCCGTTGCATCGCCGACCTCGTGACGCTGAAGACCCCGACAGTGTCGGTGTTGCTCGGCCAGGGAACAGGCGGTGGGGCTCTCGCGCTGCTGCCCGCCGATCGGGTACTCGCGGCACAGAACGGGTGGCTCGCTCCCCTGCCACCGGAAGGCGCAAGCGCGATCGTCCATCGCGACATCAGTCACGCACCGGAGATGGCGGCAGCGCAGGGCATTCGTTCGTTGGATCTGCTTCGAGACGGCGTGGTCGACGCGATCATTCCCGAAACGCCTGACGCGGCCGATGAACCCGTGGAATTCTCCAAGAGGGTAGGGGCTGCGATAGCGCACGAACTCTTCGTGCTTGCCGAAGAGTCGGACACCGATCGCCAGGCCTCCCGTATCGCGCGCTATCGAAACCTGGGAGTTCCGCAATGACGACGAAGGACCGGAATGCGCTGACGCTGCCGCACAGTTACGACCGCGCGGCACTCGCTCGTTTCGAATTGTTCCTGTTCGCGGGCATCGCCACCGTGCTGATCACCCGCGCTTATCTGGCGGCAACGGGCTATCCCCAGATCGGGGGCGGCGCCCTCCACGTCGCACACGTTCTCTGGGGCGGGTTGCTGATGGCCGTCGCCATCGTGGCGACCGCCATCACCGAAGGCTCTCGCACGCGTGACCTGGCCACGCTCGTCGGCGGAATCGGATTCGGTCTCTTTATCGACGAGGTCGGAAAATTCGTCACCGCCGACGTCGATTACTTCTACCAGCCTGCCATCGCGATCATGTACGTCGTCTTCGTTCTCTTCTATCTTGCCGCGCGCGAGGTGGTGATTCGGCGCGGAATGAATGATCGTCATCGGCTCGCCATCGGGGCGCGAGCGCTCTCGGACCTCGCTCTCGGTCAGCTCGACGAGATCCAGTACAACCACGCCCTCCGCGTACTCGACGGCGTCGAAGACCGCAGCCTCACCGACCTCGTCGATTCGATCAAAGCCGGCCTGCATTCACAGACTCCGCCGACCGGCGGTATCGAATCGAAGATCACTCGTGGCCGCAACGCGTTCTTCCACCGTGCCGAGGAACTGCTCCGGCACCGGGTCGTCCGCCGACTGGTACTGACCCTGTTCGTACTGCAGGCTCTTCTGGCGATTGTCCAGGTGATCTACGCGTTGGTTTCCGAGAACGTCGTCGAAGCCGACGACGTCTCCGACCTGGTGGTCCAGATCTCCACCGTCACAACCGGAGTTCTTGTGGTTCTGGGAGTGTGGTTCCTCTTCCGCGGTCCGTACCTGCGAGCCCTGAGACTCCTGCGTGCATCCCTCATCGTGAGCCTTCTGGTGACGCAGGTTTATCTGTTCACACAGGACCAGTTCGGCGCGCTTTTCGGATTCGCGGTGTCACTGTTCATGCTCGCGACTCTCCGCATCGCGATTCGAAGCGAAGAGGCCGCCGCGGCTCTACCGCAGTAATCCCCTACCGCAGCGATTCTCTACCGCACTGAGATCGCCGGCCGACTCGGTAGATCGCGGATTCCGCGGAGGGGGCTGAAGAGCAAGACCAATCCGCACGGCGCGATCAGGCAGGCCATGATCCACATCGTCCCGCGCGGTCCCACTGCGTCGCCGAGGTAGCCTGCCGTCAGAGCACCGAGCGGAATGCTGCTGTGCAGCAGGAACATACTCGTTGCCACCACTCGTCCGAGGCGGTCCGGCGGACAGTAACTTTGACGGAAACTGCCGAGCACCACGTTGCACGACACGACACCCGCAACCATCACCATGCCGCCGATGCAGAACCAGAACAGGCCGGCACCGTACGTCGTCAGAGGTGCTAACAGGATGAACGGTCCCGTCACCAACTGACAGGTGAGAACGCTTCGGGCAGTGCCGAATCTGCGGCCGAGCGGGCGCGCGATCATCGATCCGACAATTCCGCCCACCCCGGCAATCGCCAGGAGAAGCCCGAGTCCGAACTCCCCCACGCCAACCGTCTTTTCCAGGAACACGATCTGGATCGTGGAGTACCCGGTGAGACCGAAATTGAGCAGAGTGCCGTAGACGACGATCGACCGCAGATACGGATCACCGGCGACGAATCGCAGTCCGAGCGCAATCTGCCGTCGCAACGGTTCTCGCTGATTCTGTCCGCGATGGACGGTCTCCTGCACACGAATCAGCCAGATGCATACGAAGCAGAAGGCGAACGTGAACGCGTCGACAACCAGACCGGCCGCGAGCCCGACAGTTGCAACCACCAGCCCACCGACGCTTGGGCCGATCACCCGAGTTGCGGCCTCGGCGCCCTGAATCTTCGAGTTCCCTTCGACAAGATCCGCTTCGGCGAGCACCGTGGGGAGATACGAGTGATAGGCCGCCTGGAAGAAGACGGTGGCTGTACCGGTGAGCAGCGCGACCAGGAGCAGGTGGCCGTATGTCATCGCCTCCAGGAAGCCGGCGATCGCGAGGCTCGCGAAGAACAGCGCGCACGCAGCGTTCGCGATCATCATGATCGGGCGCCGAGGCAGCCGGTCGATCCAGGCACCGGCTGGTAGTCCGACGACCAACCACGGCAACCACACTGCTGATGCCAGCACACCGATCTGGAAGCTACTCGCGTCCAGTTCGCGAAGCGCGATCAGCGGCAGTACGACGGTCGTGACACCGTTTCCGATACCGCTGACTGCGTCGCCGGTCCACAGAAGTCGGAAGTCACGCAGAGCGAGGACTCCCCAGAAGCCTGTGCGTTGCGCTGCACCTGTCACATCGATCCCCCTTTCAGTCCCTGGCCTATCCCACCCCTGCGCGCCACTGGCCGACGGGACAGGCCCGCCCGGCGCAAAGGGACGGTACCCGCACCGCTACTGAGGCGCACCGCACTGACGGTGACCTAAGGTGTTTCAGGTCACCGGTAAGCGAAGTTCACGAGAGGACACACGTCGATGAGCACTTCCGAGCAGGCGTCCCACACCACGTATGCCGACGCATATCGCGAGAGCATGGATCAGCCGGAGAAGTTCTGGCTCGACGCTGCGCGGGCCGTCGACTGGGATGTCGCCCCCACGAAGGCTCTCGACGATTCTGCCGCGCCGATCTATCGCTGGTTCCCGGATGCTTCGCTCAACACCAGTTTCAATGCCCTCGATCGGCACGTCCGCGACGGCCGCGGCGATCAGACCGCGTTGATCTTCGACTCCGCGATGGTCCCCACCAAGGCCACGTACACCTACGCCGAATTGCTCGAGCAGGTCTCACTCTTCGCCGGCGTCTTGAAAGATCAGGGTGTGGTGGCGGGCGACCGCGTGATCATCTACATGCCGATGATCCCCGAAGCTGCGATCGCGATGCTCGCGTGTGCGCGAATCGGCGCGGTGCATTCGGTGGTGTTCGGCGGCTTTGCGGCCAAGGAGCTCGCAACGCGAATCGACGACGCCGGTCCAGTGGTGCTCGTGACGGCGTCCGGCGGCCTCGAACCCGGACGAACAATCGAGTACCTGCCGATGGTCGAGAAGGCTCTGCAACTGTCCGCCACTCCCGCGCACACCGTGATCGTGAAGAATCGCGAGCAGATTCCCGGTGCAGCTTCCGACTACAAGTCAAGTGCCGCAGCCTGGTTCGACTGGGACGAGCTGATCGCCGACGCCACCCCGGCCGACCCGGTGTCGGTCGCCGCGACGGATCCGCTCTACATCCTCTACACCTCGGGAACGACCGGTAAGCCCAAGGGCGTCGTCCGGGACAACGGTGGCCATGCCGTTGCGCTGACGTGGACCATGAAGAATTTGTACGACATCAGCCCAGGACAGGTGTGGTGGACCGCCTCCGACGTCGGCTGGGTGGTCGGCCACTCGTACATCGTCTACGGACCGTTGCTCGCCGGAGCCACGACGGTCATGTACGAAGGCAAGCCCGTCGGCACCCCCGACGCCGGTGCGTTCTGGCGCATCATTTCCGAATACAACGTGTCGGCACTCTTCACCGCTCCGACAGCGATCCGCGCGGTCCGCAAGGCCGACCCGGACGCAAAAGAGCTTGCCAAGTACGACATCTCGTCGCTCGACACACTGTTCGCGGCTGGCGAGCGCTTGGATCCCGACACCTACGAGTGGGCTACTCGGATTCTCGATCGCCCGGTGGTCGATCACTGGTGGCAGACCGAAACCGGTTGGGCCATCTGCGCGAACCTGCGCGGCCTCGAACCGATGGAGATCAAAGCAGGCTCACCCACCGTCGCCTGCCCCGGATACCGCGTCGAAATCGTCGACGGCAAGGGCGAACTCGTGGGTCCGGGCACCGAGGGCAACATCGTGATCGGCCTGCCGCTTCCTCCCGGAACACTCGCCGGGCTGTGGCGTGACGAGGACCGGTACGTGAAGTCCTACCTGTCGACTTTCGAAGGCTATTACCTCACCGGCGACTCCGGGTACATCGACGAGGACAATTACGTCTTCGTGCTCGGACGAAGTGACGACGTGATCAACGTTGCCGGACATCGCCTTTCAACCGGAAGCATGGAGGCCGTCGTCGCCGGCCACCCGGCTGTCGCCGAATGCGCGGTCATCGGCATTCACGACGAACTCAAGGGGCAACGGCCGAGCGGTTATGTCGTGCTCAAGTCCGGCGTCGACATCGATCCCGAAACACTCCGACAAGAACTGGTCGCGCGGGTGCGAGACCAGATCGGTGCCGTCGCCACGTTCCGGGACGTCACCGTCGTCGCCGCACTACCGAAGACTCGTTCCGGCAAGATCCTCCGCAAGACCATGCGGCAGATCGCCGACAACGAGGAGTACACGGTCCCGTCGACCATCGAGGACGCGAGCGTATTGGACGAGTTGTCCAAACTCCTTCGCGGATAAGGATTCAGCGAATTCCCCTGTCTGTCTGCCTCCGGACGTAGCAGTATGAACACGTTCCAGTTTCGGCGATTCACACGGGCAGGGGAAGTTCGATGGGCAATTTGGACGGTCAGGTCGCATTCATCACCGGAGCGGCGCGTGGTCAAGGGCGCGCGCATGCCGTCAAGCTCGCGTCCGAGGGCGCGGACATCATCGCGGTGGATCTCTGCGCGCCGGTCGCAACGGCGGGGTACGACATGGCCACCGAAGCCGACCTCGCCCAGACCGTCGCCCTGGTCGAAGCTCAGGGCCGGCGTATCGTCGCGTCCGTCGCGGACACTCGCGACCTTGATGCCCTGAAATCAGCGGTCGACGCCGGAGTCGAGAAACTCGGCCGACTGGACATCGTGATCGCCAACGCGGGAATCGCGGCGTCGGCGAAATTGTCCTGGGACCTGAGCGCCGAAGAGTTCCGCGAGCTGATGGACATCAACGTCACCGGCGTCTGGTTGACGACCAAGGTGTCGATTCCGCACATCATGAACGGCAATCGAGGTGGATCCATTGTGTTGATCAGCTCGATGGCCGGGCTTCGAGGCGTGCCGGGGATTGCCCATTACTCCGCGTCCAAACACGCCGTTCGGGGGTTGGCGAAGTCTCTGGCCAACGAACTCGGCTGGGCAGACATCCGAGTCAACTCCGTACACCCGGGCAATGTGCGTACGACGATGATCGACAACGAACCGATGGTTCGTGCGTTCCGTCCAGACTTGGAGAATCCTGTCCTCGCCGATACCGCTCCGATCATGTCGAAGCTGAATCTGCTGCCCCACCCGTGGGTCGACCCCGAAGTGATTGCGGATGCGGTGTTCTATCTGGTGGGGCCGGCCGGGCGCGGGATCACCGGCATCGCGTTGCCGATCGATCTCGGCACCTCGGAAAAATTCGCCGGCGGCTGAAGGCCCGAACTGATGCAGAATTGCCTCTGCCGGATGGGTCTCGAGCACCATCCGGCAGAGGCAATTCCGGCTTGATCAAGCCTTCGTAGCAACAGAACAAGTAGTCGACAACCTCATAGGCGCTCCTCGTCTGGCGTGGGAAAAACCGTTGTGGGATGCGCAACAAACCCAAGACCCAGCGTAGAAGCATTTGGCCGCAAACGCGCGTCATTCGGCACTATTTTTTTGGATTCGGGCATACTGGACAACGCTCCCACCACGTATTATGGACCCGAGTTCACACTTACAGGGGGCAGGCACAGTGACGGTCAAATACGCCGTAATGGACCCGATTCACGGAAAAGTCGAGATCTCGTTCGATGTCGACACGGGGGTCGTCGACGTCCGAAACGGCAACTCACACGCTCTGTTGACGCGTCGAGTCGATGCCCCGCGCCGTGAAGGCACACCCATCGGAACGCGCGCCGCCGCAGACTTGTTCTTCACTGTCGGTGGCGACGAAGTCGAACTCACTGTCGGCAAAGGGTTTCTGTCCCGTCGCTCGTACTCTGTCTCGGCACTCGTCGACGGCGTGAGTTTGAACTTCGCCCCAGTCGACGACGCGAACAGTGCATTCACCCGCGACGGATTGCGGATCGGGCACTTCTCCAAGAACGAGGAATCCGATCCCAGACAGACCGACGCAGTCTGGTCGAGCACGCCGAGCACCGACGAACTTGTCATCGGTTACGCCCTGGCCGAAGCCTTCGATTGCGGAGCACTCAACGGTGCTTTTGCGTTGATCGAATCACTGGTGCTCGGCGGCGGATAGAGACCACTCAAAGCAGGTGGATTACGAGCAGAACAACGGCAATAGCTGGGAAAAGCATCTGCACGACGGCTGCGCGGGCTTTGTCGGGAGACGAGAGAATCAGCACCAATCCCGCGGCAACCATCGATCCTGCGCCTGCCAGGACGAGGGCAATTCCGACCGACGCGGAGCCGGTCGCCGCAATCACGATGCCGACCGCCGACACGATCGCCAGGAAAAGGTTGTAAAAGCCCTGGTTGAAGGCGAGCGGCTGCGTGGTGATCGCCTCTTCCTCGGACTTCACGCCGAACGTGGCGCGGGTCTTCGGGGCCGTCCAGAGAATCGATTCGAGGACAAAAATGTATACGTGCACTGCTGCGGCCAGTCCCGCGAAGATGTAGCCGGCGACGTTCATCGTTGAGCTCCTGTTGCTTCGAGTGAATTCTGTATCGTTCGGTCCAATATATACTGGACCGAACGATACAGAAAGAGCGAGGCTTTGATGGGCAGATCACAAGAATTCGACACAACAGCCGTGGTCGCTGCCGCTTTGGACGTTTTCTGGGCACGCGGATTCGAAGGCGCCTCACTCGGCGACCTCGAATCCGCGACGGGGCTGAGTCGGTCAAGTCTCTACAACTCGTTCACCAACAAGCGCGGATTGTTCGACGCCGCCGTGCAGCTGTACCTCGAACATGTCATCCGGCCACGTCTGCGCAGCCTCACGACAAATCCCGGGGCAGACGCCGTCGACGACTACCTTTCCTCGCTTGCGCACGCGATCGGCACCATGACCGGCGACTCACCTCGGCGCGGTTGCCTACTTCTCAATACGGCTGCCGGACTCGGCGCGCACGACGATGCGGTGGCCGCAGTGATCCGCGCTTACCGCCGAGAGCTCGCCGACGCGATCAACAGTGGATTACACGCCGCGTTTCCAACCGAGACAGACGCCACGCTCTCAGATCGCACTCGAATCCTTCTCTCCTGCACGGTAAGTGCATTGGTACTCGCACGAGTTGACACCGAAGAGGCCATCGCAACTCTGGAATCTGCGCGCCGACTGAACGCAGAGTGGCAGGGATAATGACCGGAAAGCTCACGCCATTGCCCGCCATCAGGCGGGTAGGCGATGATGCTTCACGTGCCCAAGTTGACCACGCCCGCTATCGCCGCTGGATATCTCCGGGGAATGGACCAACCCTCGATCCACGTCGGGACTTCCGCGATTCTCCGACCCTGGACCCGCGACGACGCACCGGCCGTCATGGAAGCCTTTCGCGATCCGTCGATTCAGCGTTGGCACATCCGCCGCGCCGACTCGATCGACGAAGCACGGGGTTGGCTCACCCAGTGGAGAGACGGGTGGGCAAGCGAATCCGAATGCCATTGGGCGATCGCCGCTCCCGAGACAAATGAACTCCTCGGCCGAATCGCAGCAAAGGGGGTGAATTTGTGGGACGGCACTGCCGAGCTCGCGTATTGGGTGACCCCAGCGGCGCGCGGCCGCGGACTGTGCACCCAGGCTGTAACCGCACTGTCCGAGTGGGCATTCCGCGAAGTAGGGTTTCATCGATTGGAACTCGCACACTCGATCCACAACCCACGATCGTGCCGAGTCGCCACCAAAGCAGGGTTCAGCGAAGAAGGTGTTCGACGAGGCTCCGCCAGGCACGCCGACGGCTGGCACGACATGCATGTCCACGCCCGACTACGTAGCGATCAGCCTTCGGCACCGACCCGCGCCGCGAGCGCAAGTGTCTGATCCACCAATTCCGCAACTCGCTGCGGCGCGACCGGTTCGAGGTCGAACAGAATTCGGTAGATGATCGGCGCCACCACATGGTCGACGACCGAATCACCATCCACGCCGGCAGCTTCCGGCCAACGCGCGAGGATCACGTCGATCTGCGTCCGACAGAAGAAGGCACACTTGAACTTCTTCGTACCATCCGGTGCATGCGTCTGATCGTCGCTCATCAACACGTCACGCAACGAAGCACGACCGACAGGTGCAGACATCTCCTCGAGGTACTCCTGCGCCCAAACCGTCAGATCCCCTCGGAGCGAGCCCGTTTCACGCGGGTCGGCGTCCGGGCGCAATCTCTCGATCGAGACGTCGGCAAAGACTTCGTTGATGTCACCCCACCGCCGATAGATGGTCGACGGGGTCACTCCCGCATCGGTCGCGATCATCGGCACCGTGATCTCGGCTCGATCACGCTGTTCCAACAACTTGCGCGCCGACGCATGCACGGCCTGTTGGATGCGCGCACTACGGCCACCGGGGCGCGGACCTGCGGACGGACTCATAAATCCAACACTAACGCAAAGATGTTGCATTAGGCTACGGCCAGGCGTAGCGTCCCAAACGCAAAGTATTTGCGTTTGAAGTCTTCACCACCCGCACGGGAAGCGCTACGACAATGACAACGACCGTTTCACCTCAGACCGAGAGCACTTCACGCCCACGCCTTGGGCGAGGCGTCGCTTTCACACTCATCGCCGTCATCATCGCCACGTTCCTGGGCGCATCCGCGACCCCGACACCGTTGTACGAGCACTATCAACAGTTGTGGGGATTCTCCTCGCTGGCGTCGACGCTCGTGTTCGGCATCTACGCTCTCGCATTGCTCGCCACGCTCCTGACCGCCGGATCCCTGTCCGATCACATCGGCAGGCGCCCGGTCCTGCTCGGAGCACTCGCGCTCGAGGCAGTCTCGCTCGCGCTGTTCGCCTCGGCCGACGGTTTGACCATCCTGCTCATCGCCCGGGTCGTACAGGGTGTTGCCACCGGCGCTGCAATCAGTGCTCTGGGTTCGGCATTGATTGACCTCGAACGCACTCCGGGCCGAGGATCGATCATCAACAGCGTCGCTCCGACGATGGGGCTTGCAGTCGGAGCAGTGGGTTCGAGCCTCATCAGCGAGCACCTGCCCCGGCCCACCAGCACTGTCTACCTGGTCCTTCTCGTGCTTGTCATTCTCGAGATCTTCGGAGTATGGGCCGCTCCCGAGACTTCGGGCGGACGCCCCGGAGCCTGGCAGTCCCTGCGCCCCACACTGGCCGTTCCTCGTCAGGCGCGCACGATGATTGCCCTGACCGCACCGTGCCTGATCGCGGTCTGGGCGCTGGGAGGTTTCTACCTCTCACTCGGACCTGCATTGGCGCGCAACGCACTTGACGTTCACAGCTCCCTCATCGGTGCCATCATGGTCGCAACACTGACAGGATTCGGAGCGGCAGCAGTACTCACCTTCCGCAAACTCGGCGGCCGGACCGTGATGCTGATCGGAACCACCGCCTTGGTGCTCGGGGTGGCCGTCACACTCATCGGTGCTGAAACATCCTCTGCCGTATTGATTCTGGTCGGTACGGCTGTTGCAGGTATCGGCTTCGGAGCAGGATTCCAAGGAACTATCCTCACCGTCATGCCGCTGGCCGAGAACCACGAACGCGCGGGTTTGTTGTCCACCGTCTACGTCATCGCATATCTGGCCAACAGTCTTCCCGCCTTGCTGGCCGGCTACCTGGTCGGCAAGGTCGGATTGGTGGATACGACGCGTGGCTACGGAGCACTCGTCATGGTGCTCGCGGCGGCCGCACTGATCGGACTGCTGGTCACCGGCGAGCGAAAGGTCGAAGCCGTCTCGGTGTCGGAGTAGGTGTCCCCCGATCGGTGGACACACCGTTCCGCCTGCACAGGGTCCGGGGAGTGGACATACGACATCGATCTGCTCCGACATAGTTGTCTTCGAGAGAGCCAACCGAACGCTCACCCGGACAAAGGACACCGACGATGACGAACCCACGCTACGTAGTTGCCGCAATCACAGCTCTGGCCGCCGGCGCCCTCACTTTGGGATTGAGCGGAATCGCCAGTGCCGGAACCCTTCCCACAACCGGCAACAGCATCACGATGACGATCAGCAACGACACCGAACAGACAATTCATCTCGAAGGCGCCGACAACCCCTACGGACAGTGGATGCAGAGCCCACGCCAGTCGCTCGCGCCTCACGAGACCGAGATCGTCACGGCATACAACCAGGACCCGCGCGGCCTGACGGTCGACGTCGTCTATTCCACTCCCGACGGCGGACAAGCCGTCTTCATGGCCAACGACTATCCGCAGTTCGACACCGACGGAACTCGCACCACCGACCCTGATCACTACTTCATCTCGAGCTACATCGACGGCTACTACCCGAACCTGAGCGTCGGGTACCACCTCAGTGCGGTGTGACTGCAGCAGTCGTCATAAGTAATCCATCTGCCTCTCAGACGCACTTGTTCTTGGACATTCGTCCGGCGCGCGGGGATTGTTGAACGCAGCCCCGCACGACCAGGCACACGCCCCGTTGCCGGTGGCCCGAAAATCAACGGGAGAGGGAAAACCACAGTGCGACTACCCAACCAGTTTCTGATCTACGTCAGCGATGCCGCCTCCGCAGCAGCGTTCTACGGCGAATTGTTCGACGCGAAGCCTGAGGTCCTCAGCCCTCGGTACATGACCTTCGACCTCGGCGGCGGTGTGGTCCTTGCACTGTGGAGCGGCAAGTCCCGCGACCTCGATCCCGCGACACCGCGCAATTTCGAAGTCGGCATCTTGGTCGACGGCGGGAGCAACGAAATTCGGGCGATCCACGACGAGTGGGTGGCCAAGGGAGTCGAGGTCGTCGAAGAACCCAACGAAGATGTCTTCGGTCTGACGTTCGTCATTTCAGATCTGGACGGAAACCGCGTCCGCGTAGCGCCCGCAGATCACTGAGCACTCAGCCTTTGATCTCGCCGTACCGGCGCAAGGCTTCCTCACGCTCGTGCGCGTGATCGACGATCGGGTCCGGGTAGTCGACTGGGCGCATCGCCTTCAACGAGTGGACGGCCTTCCCGGGAACATCGCGAAGTTCAGGGACCCACCGACGGACGTATGTGCCGTCGGGATCGAACTTCTCCCCTTGCGTGATCGGGTTGAAGACGCGGAAGAAGGGCGAAGCATCCGTACCCGACCCGGCAGTCCACTGCCACCCGTGCTGATTGGAGGCCAAGTCACCGTCCACCAGTTGCGACATGAAGTACCGTGCGCCGCGCCACCACGGAATATGCAGGTCCTTCACCAGGAATGACGCGACGATCATTCGGACCCGATTGTGCATCCAGTTCTCGGCGGCGAGTTGCCGCATGCCGGCATCCACGATCGGGAAGCCGGTCTTGCCTTCACACCAGGCCGTGAAGGCGGCGTCTGCGTCGACTCCCCCGTCGTGACGTAAACGGTCGAACTTGTCGTCGTAGTTCTTCCGCGCGCTGTCGGGGCGCTGAAACAGGATGTCTGCGTAGAAGTCTCGCCAAGCAAGCTGGCGACGGTACGCCTGAGCGCCGTCTCCGAGTCGCTTGGAGAGATCTGCCAACATGGTTCTCGGATGAATCGTGCCGTACTTGAGCGGGATCGACATCCGACTCGTGGTGTCGAGGTCGGGTCGATTTCGTTCGTCGTCGTACCGGTCAAGATCGTTCTCGCAGTATTCTTTCCACTGTTCGAGCGCACCGGCCTCACCGACGACATCGCTGACGGTGCCGGACGGCGCGGGGATACTCACCCGGCGCGGGCCACCGTCCTTCTCGCTCGGATCGAACCAACGGACCGTCCCCGCATCGGTCGACGCGGGGCCCCGCCAACCATGTTCCATCCACTGACGGAAGTACGGCGTGAACACCTTGTACGGATCACCGTCCGCCTTGGTGACGCGTCCGGGCGCCACGGCATATGGTGACCCGGTGGCGATCAACTCCACCTTCTCGGCCACGGCCGCGTCGCGCCGTCGGCCGTAGGGCCCGTAGTCGCCACTGATGTGAACTTCTTCGGCGCCAACGGATTCCGCCACGCGGGGCACCACGTCTGCCGGATCACCTCGAACAACCATCAATCGTCCGTCGAGCTGGTTGTCGAGTGCCGACAAGTTGGCGAACAGTTGATTCTGGCGGGGTGAGCCTGCCGGTCCGAGCAACTTCTCGTCGAGGACGAACAAACCCAACGTCTGTCCGCCGGCATCCGCCGCTGCAGTCAGAGTCGGAAGATCACCGACCCTCAGATCGCGTCGAAACCAGATCACAGAGTTACTCACCCAGTCGAGCCTACCGATCAGATCTCAGAACGCATCCCACCGCGCGGGCCGCCAGTTGCGCCGCTCTTTCGGCTGTCGGTTCGGAGGTGAGCCCGAGCAGTCGCCGCCGGTGCTCCTCCCCGAGCAGCAAGGTGTACAACTGATCCGCGCACAGCGCAGCCTTCTGGCCGTGCTGATCGATCAATATCTTCTCCAGAAAGGCAATCGACTTGGCCGGGCCGGATTCGTAGAACGCTGCGGCCAATTCAGGGAACTGCACGGCCTCGCCGATCATCATGCGGTGCAGCGCAATCGAGTTGTCGCTGTGCAGGGCGATGACGATGTCCACTGCAGCGGCGAGCAGGTCGGACTGGCCCTCGCCGGCATCGTCGACGTACGCGTGCTGACGCGCAACCGCAGCTGCAAAGACCGCAGACTTGTCGCCGAAGTAGCTGTACACGGTCCGCTTGGCGACGCGGGCCACCGTGGCAATGCCCTCGATGGTAGTTCGGGCGAACCCGACATCTCGAAACGAGTCGACAGCGACGTCGAGAATCTCGTTGCGTCGTTCGGCGCGCTCGGCGTCACTGGTTCTCCCACGTCTGCGCGGTTGCTCCATCAAGTCCCCTGTTACCGTGCCGGTAAATTAATGCTACGTTGACGTTTCATTAATTCGAATACTACAGGAGCACTGCATGACCGGACAACGACTCGTCCACGTCGCTATCGCCGACGACTGGGAAGCATGCAAGCGTTTCGGTGAGTACGAGGTCTCGACGCGCGGAATCAGTTACGACGACGCAGGATTCATTCGCGCAACGACCCCGGACGCACTCGCTTCGGTGCTCGATCTGGTGTTCGGCGATCTCACATTGCCGCTGGTCGTCGCCGTCATCGA
>NZ_LVCT01000422.1:0-4467 GCF_001647205.1 Rhodococcus sp. EPR-134 | reverse complement strand
GTCGCCGAACTGGCCGTGGAACGCGTTGACGGGGTCTGGCCGATTCCCGACCTGACCCCGTACGCAAGCTGCGCCGGCTAGACCAGCGCGGCCTCCGGTTCGATAACCGACGCCGACGCCTTCTTCCGGCCGGCAGCCACGCACAGCGCGATCCCGACGGCAATCCAGCACACCAGCACCAGAAGTGGCGTGGTGGCGCCATGGCCGTCGAAGAACGCCATCGAACGGACGGATGCTCCTGCGGCGCCAGGTGGGAGCAGCTGCCCCAATGCGCCCCAGCCTGCGGGCAACCACGCGGCAGTTGTCGCCATCCCCGAGAGTGGGTTTCCGATGAACATCATCGTGACGGCGCCCAACGCGAACCCCTTCATCCCGAGCAGGGATTCGAGCCCCAAAATGGGAAGCGAGATGGCCGACATGCCCATGGTGAGTGCGAGCGCGGTGAGCAGGTAGTTTCCGTCAAGACTGTTGGTGCCGAACTGCAGAATGGCAGTCAGTGCAAAACCCGCGACTACCGCGACGCCGGCAGCGCCCAACACTCGCTTGACGATGCTGCGCGGAAACAGTTGCACGAGAACAACAGCGGGCATGATTCCGCCGAACACCAAGGGCAAGGCCAATGCCGTGAGCCCAGCACCGGTCGGGTCGTCCGCAGTCAGCGGCACAACGTCTTCGACGGGCACCTTTGCCCCCGAGGCCTCCGGGAGGCCGTTGGCCAGACCGGTCAGGGTCTGGGCGATCGGGGTTCCGCCTGCAGTCGCGATCAACACGTGAGGACCGTTGGCATCAACGGCGATTCCGCCGACCACGTCGCGATTCCGAATCGCGTCACGCAGGGCGTCGGCGTCGGCGAATTCTCGAGTATCGAAGGCGCCTTGCTTACTCGCCTCGAGCGAGGTGCTGATCTGTTCGATTGCCGCAGCTGGACCGGTGATGCCCAACTTCAGTTCGTGCGGGCCACTGTTGACCGAGGGCAGTACGAAGGCAAGCAGCATCAGCCCGATCACGGCGGACAAGCCCAACACCACAGCCACCAACTTCTTGCGGTCCTGTGCTTCAACTTCGGCGTTCATAACTACCCTCCCTAAGTGGAAGTTTTTCCTCCACTATTTGTGGAAGATATTCCTCCGGTTATGATGAACTGTCAATACCGGAGGTGGATGTGCGAGCCGATGCACGTGAACGCAGAAACGCAATAGTCGACGCCGCACGAGCGGTGTTCACTGAGCGCGGGCACGACGCGCCCCTCGACGCAGTCGCAGAACTCGCGAAAGTGGGCATCGCCACGCTGTATCGGAACTTTCCGACGCGCGAGGACCTCGTGACCGCCGTCGCCGTCGCAACACTGACCGATGTCCGCGAGGCTGCCGACATCGCACTCACGGCAATGTCCACCGATCCCCCAAACGCGTGGCACACGCTGGTGGACCGCCTCGTGGAACTGCGCCTGGGTGCGCTCATTCCTGCACTGGTGGAACGCAGTTTGACCGAGCTGGCGCCCGAAGTTCTGGCGGTGCGTGAGGTGACGAAAACGAAGATGACCGCGACGATCGGCGCCGCTCAGAGCGCCGGACTGGTTCGCGCCGATCTGCAACCGCTCGAATTCGTCATGGCTCTGGCCAAACTGACGCGCCCGCAAATCGAGTTGTCCGACGAAGCCATGCCGAACCTGGTCCCGCGGTTGGTCGCGGTGTTCATGGCCGGTCTGCGTCCGGACGGTACCGACTTGCCGGTCTGATCGGCGAAACCCGACGTACCAGGCAAGGCACAATGGGGCTGTGACCGAGATACCGAAAATCCTCGTAGTCGACGACGACGCAGACGTCCTGACCTCACTCGAACGCGGATTGCGGCTCTCGGGATTCACCGTACTGACGGCGGTGGACGGCGCCGACGCGCTCCGAGTGATCTCCGACAAGCGACCGGACGCGGTAGTCCTCGACATCAACATGCCGGTGCTCGACGGCACCGGTGTGGTGACGGCGCTTCGTGCCGCCGGCAACGAAATCCCGATCTGCGTGCTCAGTGCGCGCAACTCGGTCGACGATCGCATCGCCGGACTCGAATCCGGTGCAGACGACTACATGGTCAAACCGTTTGTTCTTGCCGAACTGGTTGCCCGGATCCGCGCAATGCTCCGTCGCAGCAACACTCCGGCCGGCGATCACTCCGAGGGTACGAATACCCTGCGGGTCGGAAACCTCGACATCGATCTCTCCGGTCGCCGGGTTCGTGTCGACGGCAAGGAAGTACCGCTCACCAAACGCGAATTCGAGCTACTCGAAGTGCTCGCACACAATTCCGGCATCGTGCTCACTCGCGAACGTCTCCTCGAACTGGTGTGGGGCTACGACTTCGTCGCCGACACGAACGTCGTGGACGTCTTCATCGGCTATCTGCGTCGAAAGTTCGAATCCGGCGGTTCACCTCGTCTGCTGCATACCGTTCGCGGCGTCGGGTTCGTGCTTCGGGAGAACCCGTGAAGCGTCGCCGCTTCTCACTACGAACTCGCGTTGCCGCGGCCGCGGCACTGGGGGCGACGTTCATCGTCATCGCACTCGGTGTGGTCGTTGCACTGGCTATCGCACGAAACAATTTGGCGCAGTTGGACCGTCGATTGGAGACGGCATCGACGGTCATCGTGGCCAATGCGGCTACAGCGGGACCTTTTCTCGGCGCGTTCGGAGACGGCGGCGCCTTTTCCGTGACCATCCGCTCCGACACCGACGGAACCGTCAAATCCAGTACCCCGACGCGACTGCCCGAACTACCGGTCGGCTCGGCGACCGTCGACGTGGACGGTACGAAGTACCGGGCATATACCGCCGAGGCCGACGGGATCAATGCCCTTGTCTCGCTGGCGGTTCCCTATGCCGAAGCGCGAGACATCACAGTCGACCAACAGCGACAGGTTGCGTTCTTCGGCGTCGGGGCCGTAGCGGCCGCAGCTGCGTTGGGATGGTTGTTCGGTGGCCCGGCGGTGCGCCCCCTCGTGGAGTTGACCCGCCGGATCGCCAGGCGCGATCCCGATCTCGCCACCGAGGTTTCCGGAATCCGTGAAGCGGACGAGCTTGCCGCAGCAGCAGAATCGATGCTCAGCGACGTCGCTCGAGCGCAAGCCGCAACCAACTCCGCCCTTGCCGCCGCCCGAGATTTTGCGTCCGCCTCGGCTCACGAACTCCGAACTCCGTTGACAGCAATGCGAACCGACATCGAAGTGTTGTCCATTCACGACCTCGATCACGAACAAAGACGCGAGATCCTCACAGATCTGGCCCGCGCGCAGGGCCGCGTCGAGTCAACTCTGAGAGACCTCGAGCGCCTGGCGAAGGGTGAACTCTCGACGGCCGAGGATTTCAAGGACACCGATTTGACCGAGGTCTGCGACATCGCCGCCGACGACGCACGCCGACATCATCCTGGGCTCGACGTCGGCGTCGTCACGGTGGATTCCCCACTCCCCTATTGCATCCGGGCCCTTCCCGGCGGAATCCGGTTGATCCTCGACAACGCGATCACCAATGCAGTCCGCCACGGCGGCGCGAGCGCGGTGCGCATCACCCTCGCTCGCCCGGCAGATTCACCGGACACCGTCACGATCACGATCGACGACAACGGTTGCGGAATACCGGCCGAGGAACGCTCGAGCGTGTTCGAGCGCTTCACTCGCGGATCGACGGCAGGCAAGACAGGCTCCGGTTTGGGCCTGGCGCTGGTGGCGCAGCAGGCGGCCCTGCACGGCGGACGGACGACATTTCACGACAGTCCACTCGGCGGGGCTCGCCTGCTGGTCGAACTCAGGGATCAGCCCGGACCCGAATAGCCCCTTCAGGTCTCGATCAACTGGCCGATCCCTGACGCTGTCACTTCGATGACCCGAGCCGAGCCGATGTCGAAGAACAGTCCGGCGATACGCAGGCGACCATCCACACGGGCCTGACCGACGAGAGGATGGCGTTCGAGAGTCTGCAATTGGACTGCGACATTGACCATTCCGAGCTGATCGACCTCCGAGAAACCTGCCTCGGCCGCAGCACGCGCGACCGGATGGCCACTCGTATAGGCCTGCAAGCTCGTCTCCGCATGCCGCAGCCATTCCCCGACGACTCCCGATTCCGACGAACCGTTCGTCAGGAGTGCTTGCATCGCGCCGCAGCCCGAATGTCCGCACACGCCCACCGAGCTGACACCCAACTCGTCGATCCCGAAGGCCAGTGCCGCTTCCACCGACGTATCGCGGCCGCCGGCAGGAACCAGGTTTCCGACATTGCGCACGGTGAACAGGTCGCCGGGGCCACTGCTCGTGATGATGTTCGGCACCACTCGCGAATCTGCGCAGGTAAGGAAAAGAGAGTCGGGGTTCTGCCCGTCGCGCAACTGATCCATGTGCGGCCGTATCGCTTCGGCGCGATGGCGATGATAGTTGGACACCCCGTCGAGAATGGGCCGCAAGGCCGGCGGGCTGCT
>NZ_LVCT01000421.1:0-1149 GCF_001647205.1 Rhodococcus sp. EPR-134 | reverse complement strand
GACGGCATGGTCGAGGAAGTCGACAGACAGCTCGACGGTGACGTCCGACCGCGGTGGGAGTCCGGCGAGCACCGACGTCAGCTTGGGCAGCACCAGGAAGGTGCACGAGCCTTCGACCAGGACGCGCCACTTCCCGGAATCGTTGTCGCCTAACTCTTCTGCGGTGACAGTTGCGCGGATGACACGCCACACCAGGAGGGCGATGGCCAGCGCCAACCCGATCAGGACGCCCTCGAGCAGATTCAAGAACACGACGCCGACCACCGTGATGCCGTACACCCACAGATCACCGGTCCGTCGCGCCAACCGAATGTGCGCCAGCTTGACCAGTTGAATACCGATGACAATCAACAGTCCGGCCAGTGCAGACTTCGGAATCTGCTGGACCAACCCGGCGAGCGCAGCCGAGAACAGCAGAATCCACAGGCCGTGCATGATCGACGACGCGCGGGACTTCGCCCCGGCCTCGACATTGGTCGCACTGCGCACGATCACCCCGGTGACCGGAAGGCCGCCGATGGCCCCGGACACCATGTTCGCGGTGCCCTGGCCGAGCATCTCGCGATCGAAGTTCGACCGCGGGCCCGAGTGCATCTTGTCCACGGCCACGGCCGAGAGCAGACTCTCCACACTGGCGATCAGGGCGATGGTCAGGATGCCGGTTGCGACGCCGAGCCACTGGCCGTCGGGCAGAGCGGGGAGTCCGATCGAGTCCAGCAAAGATCCGTCGAGAGCAATACGCTCGACGTCGATCGGCAGCGCCAGCGAAGCGAGAGTTGCCAATACGATGCCCACCAACGCCGCCGGAACCTTGCGGACACCGGCAGGGAGATAGCGCCACCCGAGAAGGGTGGCGATGACGACGAGTCCGATCATCAGGTCCTCGACATGCAAGGCACCGATCTGTGCGGGCAACTGCCGTAGATTGTCCAGCGCCGAGCTGGCCGAGCTTCCACCCAACAACACGTGAACCTGTTGTAGCGCAATGGTGATGCCGATACCGGCGAGCATCGCATGCACCACCACTGGAGCAATAGCCAGCGCCGCACGGGCAATTCGGCTGAGCCCGAACACGATCTGCAGAATTCCGGCGCCGACGGTGATCAGGCAGGTGACTTTCCACCCGAACTTGCCGATCAGTTCGGCGAC
>NZ_LVCT01000420.1:0-14275 GCF_001647205.1 Rhodococcus sp. EPR-134 | reverse complement strand
GAAGTCGTCCAGGGTGAGGTCCGCGGCCTGCAACATGGTGCCCATCGCTCCGTCGCCGATGACAACGCGCTGTTTCAGCGCATCAAGCAGGGCAGAGTTCAACGGGCCGGACATGCCGCCGGCCATGGACTCCGAGGACACAGGGGCGATCGACTCGTTGGACTCGAATCGGTTCAATGCACTTACCTCACAGGTCGGTTGTCATCGACACGAGACAGCGCCGCAGACCAGCACCCAGAGAAAGAGCAGGGCACAGTTCGGCAACTCGATCGTGATCGACAACGAAACAGAAGGAATAACGGTCGAATCAATGGCCGCAGAAGGCCGTCGATACTGTCAGATTGTTTTGGCGACGGTCAGCAGTACGCTCGAGGACTCCAACGCTTCGAGAGAATGCCGAGCATTCGGGACGATCAACAGATCGCCGGACGATCCCTCCCACGCGTTTTCGGCTGCACACAGGCGTACCCGACCGGTGAGCACGTAGACGGTCGCTTCCCCGGGGTTCTCGTGCTCGTCGAGCCTTTGCCCCGCAGCCAGCGCGATGACGGTTTGACGCAGGACGTGCTCATGGCCGCCGTACACGGTACGAGCGCTCCGGCCGCTCTTCGAGTTTTCCGCCTTGTCGGCGAGTTGGCGCGCTAGCGCTGTCAAAGACATCTTTTCCACGATGTTCGCTTTCTGTCATTTGTCCGGTGCCGTCGAGGGTTCACGTCGTTTTCGGCTCGTCGGCTACGAGGTTGCGAGCAGGGTTCTCTGGTGGTTGGTGTGTGTGCGGCATCTACACAGTCGTGATCGAAGTCCGCCCGGGATCATGTAGTTGTATCGGCATCGTGCACGAGGTTCCATCAGGCCTGTGTCGGGGGTTGCGGATGATCTCGTGTGGTGAGGAACTTCGCGGGGTCACTACCGGCACGAGCACCGCTGCTGAGCCATCGGGCGAATCCTCGAGGATCGCGACGTTCGATTTCGTCGAGGTAACGCTCGCGGGTACGCGCGAGGTGCAGCGCGTCCGTCGTCGACGGCGATGGCGAGGGGCCGTTCTGCAGAGCGGGCCAGCTCATGCGCCAACATCGGCACAGGGCTTCGTCCGAGAGTTGGCTGCAGTCCGGCAGCGGAAGAAGCGGCACATCGACGGTGCTGGTGCGTATCAGGGGACTTTTCGGCGAGCATGGTAGTGCCTGTGTGAACTCGACTCTGCCGCCGATGTAGCGACACATCGGAGCCGAGGTGAGGGTCATCAGCAGTATCAACGGTAAGGCAGCAGCGCCGGAGAGCGCGATCAATCCGATGACAGTGATCACGACTGCCGCCCACGTAGCGCCGTCTCGTAGCGCAATCGTCAGGAGAGTTCGGGGCGGTGGAGTAGTGCGAAGCGTGATCGGTCGCAACCAGGGTGAACCCCCTCCGATCAATACTGCGGCAATCACCGCCGATACCAGAATGTCGGTAGGGACGGTGGCGGCTGCGACGATCCCTCCTGAAGCGGTAAGGATCGCTGCGGCGACCCACCAGATGATGCGATAGATGCTCATGGGATGTAATCCCTTGCCGTGAGGAAGTTTCCAGCTGTTCATGTCTCGGTGCGGTCCGCCGAAACGGCGAATACGTTCGATCGTGCGTGCACATCAGCGGTCCCACAACGGGCGGGGAAGGGAATGCGACTGCGCGACAGCAACGTCGATATACACGGTCCTGTGTGTCATTGCCGCTCCAGTTGCGCGAGGCACGTACGCGGGGTATCCCAGGGGGTGAGCGAGCTCTCGATCTGACGTGCGCCGAGTCGCGTCAGGACCCCGCGTATCAAGCCCAGGTGCAAGGAGCAGACAACGCCGGGACTTTGTCGGGCGACGCTCTCGAACGGACAGGCGTGCAATCGGATACGGGTTTCGGTATTCGAGGTTTCGAGTTCCGGATCGAACCCCATCTCCGCGAACAAGGTGGTGACGACGAGCGCCGCTTCTTCTGTCGGCCGGTCGGCTCCGGAGGTTGCGCCGAGTTCATCGAGTGCCCACTGTCTGCCCGCAGCCTCGGCGAGGTTCTCCGGGGTGCCGTCGCTCTGGCGTGCGAAGTGGGCCGCCAGAACGTGAGCCAACTTTTCGTATCCGGAGGTAGCACCGACTCCCGAGCCGAGTGCATTCTGTGCCCGGTAGAGCTGACGTGGACGCCCACGGGTGACGTTGTGTTCGGTCTCCTTCGCGATCAGACCGACCTCGATCAACGCGTTCAGGTGGAACCGAACCGTGGTCACATGCAGATCGCACAAATCCGCCAGTTCGGCGGCGGTCATCGATTCCGCGCCGGCCCGCAGGGCGTCCAGCAGTTGGACACGCCGCCGTGACGCCAGTACCGCATGAGTACCGGCGCGTGCCGACCCTGTTCCCTTTCGTATCGCCATACTGTAAGACTTTAGAGGAAAGATGTCCTCGAAAATAGGCAGTGTCCTGGAGGCCACTCATGACGTACGTGATCGCTGCACCATGTATCGACGTGATGGACCGAGGATGCGTCGAGGAATGTCCGGTCGACTGCATCTACGAAGGGGCACGGTCGCTCTACATCCACCCCGACGAATGCATCGACTGCGGTGCGTGCGAACCGGTCTGCCCGGTCGAGGCCATCTCGTACGAATCCGACGTCCCCGCCCGCTGGGAAGAGTTCATCGACGACAACGCCCACTTCTTCCATCGACTGCTACCCGGAGCGGCCGAGATAGTGGGATCACCGGGGGGATCCATGAATCTCGTTCGCGTAGGCGTCGATACGGAGCTGGTAGGCGGTTATCCGCACTCGAATCATCCGAATATCGGACCGCCATCCCCCGCGCGGGAAGAACGGCAATGACTCCCGTTGTGACAGAACTCCTGCCTTCGCGGCCCTACCCGAAACGCCGGGGGTTTAAGGGATCGTTCTTCTATTCCGCTGCCACCACGACCGATCCCAAAAAGCTGGGCGTGATGTATCTGGTCACCTCGTTCGCCTTCTTCATGTTGGGCGGATTGATGGCCTTGTTGATCCGGACCGAACTCGCCGTGCCCGGTCTTCAGTTCCTCTCGAACGAGCAGTACAACCAGCTCTTCACCATGCATGGCACGATCATGTTGCTGCTGTATGCGACTCCGATCGTGTTCGGTTTCGCGAACTACATACTTCCCCTGCAGATCGGTGCACCGGATGTCGCGTTCCCGCGACTGAACGCGCTCAGCTACTGGCTGTACCTGTTCGGTGCGCTCATCACCGTATCCGGATTCCTCACCCCGGGCGGGGCCGCGGACTTCGGGTGGACGGGATATACCCCGCTGACCAGTGCACTGCATTCACCGGGTGTCGGCGGAGATCTGTGGATCATGGGACTCGCACTGGCCGGCGTCGGGACCATCTTGGGCGGGGTCAACATGATCACCACCGTGATCTGTCTGCGTGCGCCCGGGATGACGATGTTTCGGATGCCCATCTTCACGTGGAATGTCTTCATCACCATGATCCTGGTGTTGTTGGCTTTTCCCATACTCACCGCAGCGCTGATGGGACTGCTCGTGGACCGACACCTCGGTGGACACCTCTTCGATCCCGCCACAGGTGGTGCGATCCTGTGGCAACATCTGTTCTGGTTCTTCGGACATCCCGAGGTGTACATCGTGGCCATACCGTTCTTCGGTATCGTCTCGGAGATATTTCCCGTCTTCTCCCGCAAGCCGATCTTCGGCTACGCCGGACTCGTCTACGCGACGATCGCCATCTCTGCGCTGTCGGCGGCAGTGTGGGCACATCACATGTTTGCCACGGGAGCCGTTCTGCTGCCGTTCTTTTCGATGATGAGTTTTCTCATTGCCATACCCACCGGGGTCAAATTCTTCAACTGGATCGGAACGATGTGGAAAGGACAACTGACCTTCGAGTCGCCGATGCTGTTCTCGATCGGCTTTCTGATCACTTTCCTCTTCGGCGGTCTGTCGGGGGTGATACTGGCGAGCCCGCCCCTCGACTTCCACGTCACCGATTCGTATTTCCTCGTCGCGCACTTCCACTACGTTCTCTTCGGGACCATCGTCTTCGCCACATACGCCGGGATCTATTTCTGGTTCCCGAAGATCACCGGACGATTCATGAACGAACGACTCGGTAGGTGGCATTTCTGGACGACTTTCGTCGGTTTCCATACGACCTTTCTGGTTCAACATTGGCTCGGCGCCGAAGGCATGCCGCGGCGATATGCCGACTACTTACCCTCGGACGGATTCACCACGCTTAACTCGATCTCGACGATCGGTTCGTTTGTTCTCGGAGCGTCACTGCTGCCGTTCGTGTGGAACGTGTTCACCTCGTACCGCTACGGAGAGGTCGTGACGGTCGACGATCCGTGGGGCTACGGAAATTCGCTCGAATGGGCAACGAGCTGTCCGCCGCCGCGGCACAACTTCACCGAACTGCCTCGGATCCGCTCCGAGCGTCCCGCGTTCGAACTGCATTACCCGCACATGGTCGAACGGATGAGGACCGAAGAACATGCAGCTAGAAGGAAGATTTCCACAGCCGTAGTGGAAGGACCGAACTCGATCCCGTCCAGTGAGGCCGATGACCTATGACCGAAGCGGCACGCTACGCGCAATTAATCTTGCCGGTCTTTTGGCTCGGGATGGTCGCTGCGATTTCCTTCCTGGAAGCACCGATCAAGTTTCGCGCTCCAGGAGTGAGCCTGGCCATCGGGCTCGGGATCGGCCGAAAGGTCTTCACCGCACTGAACGCCGTGGAGTTGGTTCTGACACTGGTACTGGCGGCATCCTGCATCGTCGCGAAACCTGACACACCCGCGTTGACGTTCTTCGTGCTGGCCGCGATGGTGCTCATTGTTCAGGTTGCGGCGATCCGGCCACTCCTGGGTAAACGCTCCGACCGAATCCTCGCCGGAGAAGACCTACCGCGTTCGAAGATACATCTGGTGTACATCGCTTTCGAGTTGGTGAAGGTTGTGTTGTTGATCAGCGTGATCATTTCCCTGTTCGCGTTGTTGTCCGCATGTCTTCACTGATACCCGGACCATTTCGATGAAAGGTTTCCGATGAACGAATGCATTTTTCACGTAGCCCTTGCTGATGACTGGGAGGGCGCTCAACGATTCGGAGAATATGAAGGATCAACCCGCGCAAAGACTCTCGATCAGGTTGGCTTCGTCCACGCTGCCACTGCAGGGGATCTCGAGCATGTTCTCGCGACAGTGTACGGGGACCTTCGACTTCCACTGGTAGTGGTGGTTGTCGATCAGGATGCTCTCCTTGCAGCGGGGGTCTCGATCAGGTGGGACGAGCGCAACCCATCACCTCCTGGTGCAGACACGCGGGTTCACCGGATCTTGGGAGCAATACCGTTGGATCCGGACATCGTCCTCGATGTTCTCCCGATCGAGGAAGTCGGCGGGGAATGGCTTGTTCCCGACGTGTCCGCATATACGCTCCGAGATACGTCCCGGTAGTCAAAAAATCATGTAAGCGGACTTTGCGGCTAATAGTGGTGAGCAGGGTCAGGTCATCGAACATTTTTTGCGCACCGACCTCTCGCCGGTGTCGCTTACAGCGTTTGGATGTGACCGATGGTCGACTCCACCGATCCGCCTGCACTACCGAGAGCGGACCCATGGCACGCGGAAACTACTGTGGCATAAAGATTCCGCACACAATTGTGCCCCGGTCGCAGACGTCGTCAACCCTGTCACGTGGGCAGGTTCGGTGCCGTATGCCGCCGGCATCGCACCTCGTATGCGCATCGGCCACAGCAAAGTGGTTCAACCTGCCCTGGCTGCTCCTGATCGGATTCGCCGTCCTGATCGCGGCGGTGGCTGCGGCACAGCACTTACGTGGGTTGTCGTCGGTGCAGGTGTTCGTCGAACAGCACCGCGGAGTCGCGAGGTCAGCCCAGGGGAAACGTCTGCCCTTCCCACATGGTTGGGTGCGCAGCAATTTCTTAATCTGTTTCTGATGGTCTTCATCATCCGGTCGGGCATACAGATTCTCACCGACCACCCTCGGCTGTACTGGACCCGGCACAGCGCTCCTGGTCGGGAGTGGTTTCATATCTAAAAGCCTGTGCCTGCCGATCCCTTGTGGACAGCGCGCGACGGACCGAACCGTGCAACATGGGGCCGATGCCTACACGTGCGATCTCGAGCTCGACTGTGGATAAGTCGCTCGACGCAAAAGTGTACGACGGTCTTCGGCGGCAGACCGATTCCAGATCGAGTCCCCCATACCCGTTACACCGTCGACAGTTGCCGTTTGGGTGCGATGTACGGTGAGCGAACCGTCGATAGCTTGAGGTTAGCGAAAATCCGGATTGTACTGTTACGGTAAGTTACTTGAAAGTTGTTCGTTCTTCATGAGGTCGGGGCCGAATGGAGCTCCACCTGCAATGAAACTATGTAGCACAGCGCTTTTCCGGAACGAAAGTCCCTGTACATTATTTGTTCGTCGTTGCGTTCGACGCATCGAGCTGTCTCACGGAGATCCGATCGATGCTTGCGGGATCATTGCAGCACCGTTCCGTACGGCCGCAATCAGCGTTAAGACGGTGGCGCCATGACGAGCAGATGTCGGCGCGAAGCCGCATTGCTCGCCGTGTTTCTAGCACAATTCGAACCCGTAGCCGGGGGACAGAAACCGACCGTCACTCGCCTCACCGCCCGTGAGATCGACCAGTGGCGAGAGGACTACGAGCAAGCGGTGCAATGGTCAACTGCAACGAGTTTCAGCACGAACGACGTCGCCAACCTCAAGGAAATGCGTCGACGGTACGGTTTTACCTCCGCCCTCTGAGAGTGCACTACGGGACGATGTGCTCGACTCGACCTTTCGGCAACGAACCAATTATGCACGGTCGGTGCCGCTTCACAGCGTTCTCGACCATGTCGACGTGGTGCGTTGGGCCTTCGTTTGAGATCCCCCTCACATAAATAGTCATCTCAGATGCGAATTATGTAGGTTCGGGTCATGCAGCTGACGCAGTTCACCGATCTGGGATTGCGCGTCGTCATGCGGTTGGCCGTACTCGACGCCGATGCCTCCCCCAGTACCCGGGTAATTGCGCAGCAGCTCAACGTGTCGTACTCCCATGCCACCAAGGTGGTTACGCGGCTCGGCGAGTTGGGCATCGTCACAACCAGGCGTGGTCGCGGCGGTGGGCTTTCCATCACCGAACTCGGCCGCACCGCCACCATCGGCTGGCTGGCCAGACGCCTCGAAGGGTCGGGTGAAGTCGTCGACTGCGAAGGCGACAAACCGTGCCCACTGCGCGGCGGCTGCCTCCTTCGGAGCGCTTTGCGAGAAGCGCAGGAAGCGTTTTTCGTCTCGCTCGACGCGGTCACGATCGAAGACGTCATCCGGCAGCCGTCCAAAACTGTTCTGCTTCGCCTCACCACTCGGAGCGACGAAGCAAGCTGATCAACGTCAATTTCGACCGAACGGAGCAGCTCATGCTTTCCCCACAGTCAACCGAGGTCATTCGCGCCACCCTTCCCGTGGTCGGCGCCGCCATCGGCGATATCACAACCCTGTTCTACCGCACGATGTTCGACGCACACCCCGAACTCGAACGTGATCTGTTCAATCGCGGCAACCAGAAACAGGGTGAACAGCAGAAGGCACTCGCGGGCGCTATCGCGGCATTCGCAACGCTTCAGCTCGAACCCGACAGCGCCAAGGTTGATCTCATCCTTTCTCGTATCGCTCACAAGCACGCGTCGTTGGGCATCACCCCTGACCAGTACGCAATCGTGCACGAACACCTCTTCGCCGCAATCGTCGAAATACTCGGCGATGCAGTCACTCCCGACGTCGCGGCAGCATGGGACGAGGTCTACTGGCTGATGGCCGAAACCCTCATCACGATGGAGCGAGGCCTCTACCAGCTCGCCGGCGTCGATACCGGTGACGTCTGGCGGACGGTTCGAATCACCGAACGGGTATTGCAGTCCGCCGATACCGTGTCACTGACACTCGCCTCACTCGACGGCAGCGTTCTCCCCACCTTCGCTCCCGGACAGTACCTTTCGGTCGGCGTGGTGCTTCCAGACGGCGCTCGCCAGATACGTCAATACAGCCTCTGTTCCGTGCCGAGCAGCGCGGGCTGGCGGATCAGTGTGAAGCGAATCTCGGGAACTCCCGACGGCGAGGTGTCGAACTTCCTCTACAACAACGCGTTCGAAGGTTCCGAGCTGTCGGTAACCACACCGTTCGGCGATCTGATGATGCCTGACGACGACTCACCATTGCTCCTCGCGTCGGCCGGAATCGGTTGCACACCGATGATCGGCATGCTCAATCATCTCGTGGACACCGGCGCCGAGCGTTCGGTCTCAGTCATTCATGCTGACCGATCGATTGCGGATCATGCGCACCGCGCAGAACTCAGCACACTCGTCGAGAAGATTCCCGCCGCAACCCTGCACCGTTGGTACGAGGATCTCGGCACGCACGTGGCGTTCGGATCTGTTCACGAAGGACGGGCGGATTTGCAAGACATTGCAGTGGAGCCCGATACCCAAGCCTTCCTCTGCGGGCCGATGCCGTTCATGTTGGCGATGCGCGCATCGTTGCTCGAACGGGACGTCCCGCCGCAGAATATCCACTACGAGGTCTTCGGACCGGACAGCTGGGCCAATACCTGAGCGGAGCCGACATGACGGAAGACCCACCGGTGGAAACTCTTTCGCGGTGGTCGGATTCGGGAGCGACGTGGCGTGTTCTACGGCGCACCTCCACATCGATCACGGTCTCACTACGGCGCTGCGACGGGGGCGAGGAAGTTGAGCGTCTGACCTCATCCGATCCCGACCTCCTGGAGTGGATCGGTGACCGTGTGAGCAGCGAGGACTGACGTGTCCAACGCACCGCTACCTGCGGTGCGTTGAGCACGTCATCCGTGGAATCGTTGTGCGATCAGCTCTCGGGGTAGTTTCTCTGGGCCCGGGTAGGCGACGATGACACGTATACCGTCAGGGTCGCAGCCATCGACGAAAGTCACTCCACCGACTACCTGGGTGAAGGTAGAGGCATCGTATGCGCGTAGTCGTTCACTGATCCGCGCCAATTCTTCTTCGGTATCAGCGGACCACATGACGTAGTGGACGCCGATGTTGCTCATGTTGCGCCGCGATGCGCCCTGTTGGACATACATGTAGATCTGGAAATCATCCGGCGTCAGAAGGAGCGCCGCCTCGCGTTCACGCAAGGCGACACGGCAGGAAAATACGTCGCAGTAGTAGCTCACCGACCGATCCAGGTTGGCTACTTGCATCACCGACGAGGCAACTTTGGCGGCAGCACACATTTTTCTCTCCTACTCCCGAACAAGCCAGAGGCCTTCACAGTACCGTCGCACTCGGTGTATTGGCTTTCTCTGTGGCGCGAAGTCCGCATGCACCAGAATTCGCCGCTGACGTCGATGACCGTTCGCCAACTCCCGCTCCGTGGTGACCCGCCCGGACGGTCGTCAGTACCAGCCAGGCGGGCCGAGTACACCCGACCTGGGAGAGTCGGGCGCACGATCAGGGATCGGCCCACCGGACGTGTGTGACGACCTCCCGGAGAACCCCATCCGTCACCGTCTCGGAACTAGAGACGACGCGGAAAACGAATGTAGCGCACACAGTTCCACTGATCTACCACTGCCTGCGACTTACCACGGTCACGTCCCTCCCACAGTTCGGCCGATCTAAACTCACCAGAACAATTAAAGCCACACCCTCACAGGAGCAGCGATGAGTCCCCGGCCCACCTGGCTCCACACCCGATCCACCGAACTTCGGGCCGCACTCCTCGATCTCGGGCTCACGATCACCGACACCGAAGCCCGGAAAATCCTCGACGACAAACTCACCGAATACGCGACCCTGATGAGAGTCACCCGCCAGACCGCACAGCGTGACTTCACCGACGAACGCCTCCTCGCGTTCGCACAGTCCCTCGCGGTGTCACTCTACGACGAAGCCCCCGGCGCCGACCTGATCGAATTCGAACGCAGCATCTCCATGCCCGTCGCTGCCGTCGGTCTGACCACCGCGGCGCTGGCCGAAGCCTTGAAAGTCGCGCACGTCAACCTCGACGACAAAGAAGCCCTCGCAGGCCTGTCGCTACTGTCGACTCTCGGTATGATCACCGCCGACGCCAATGCTTTCTTCGTCCCGACCCCGCGTCCTCTGCTCTTGCGCATCGCGCGCTATCTCGACGGCGCCGCGACATCCGTCACCGACGGTGCGAACCTGCCCGACGGCCTCGACGACACCCACAGACAGCACTTCGCGGACGTCCTCGCCCAGGACGCCGACGGAATCCGGGCTCTCGCCAACACCGAAGACGGCGACACCCCGCGACTGTGGCGCACCCCCAACCCGCGCTGACCGCCGGTGCAGCGAAACATAGTCGATGCGCTGAAACCTGCGGGACGGCTCGCCCGCCGATAGACCAGGGGTGGCTACCGGCGGAGCGTTCGCCATGCCCGTTGGGGACCGGGTGATGCCGCCCCCGAAAATTTACGTGCCACCCACCTCGGTTACCAGTCTTCGCACAGTTACAGCTACTTGAGCATTGAACTATCGAGGGGAGTGCCTCGCCGCCTGCAGGTGAACCGGTACCGAGTTAGTTCATCGCACCCATGAGTCGCCTTCACTTATCTCCCGCGTACCGACCGGTCAGCAATGACGCAGTAACATCACCATTTGGTGCGCTGCTTTCCGCCTCGGTTCCAGCGCACCACCCGATACCACCGCACAGGCAGTCACCCCTTCGGACTGCCTGCATGAGCCACACGTGCAGGAGCGACGCATGACCTCCCCTGACGAGCGTCTGACCGCCAAACTCGAACAACTCCCCATCAGCGACGACGCCCCCATGTGCTCACTCCTGCGCACCACCCTGCTCAAACACGCTCAACACGGCAGCGACATCACCGAGCCCACCCTGCTCGGGCTGCTCGCCATCACCGGCGCCCTCGAAGAACGCCTCACCCGACTCGAAGCCACGATTCAGCCCTCCCCCACACCATGACGGCACCACCGCCTCGCATCGACCGACGAAAGCGCGTCCGAAAATTCCTCGGAGCGAGGTCAGAAATTGCCGTTATCCTCGGCTGCATCCTCTTCGCCCTCGTCATCGTCTGGTGGGCAGCCTGAAAAAAACTTCTCTGTCGAAAAGACAAGGTCTGTGGGTTATTCGACATAGATTGTCGACACCAGTTCTCGACACCGCTCCCTCAGTACGAACTGGGGATATACATGCTTCACAGAAGCGTCGAATACCGATCCAATTTCGACAAGACGCGCATTCTCTTGTCACCGACGCAGCGTTTCACACGGACACAAAGGTCGATGCTGACCCCGTGCGAGCCGTGCGAGGCATCCGGCGAGAGTCGCTGCACCTTAATGCCCGAAGCCGGAACGACGCACCCGCAAACCCGGAATATGTTGATCGACTTCACAATTCGATTAACCACACGCTCTTGTCGGCCCGAATACAGTCACGGACATACCCGACGCAAACCAGTTTTGTACAGTTCTCGACGAGCAATCAGGCGCTGGTCACCGAAAGGACGAGGCCGTCATCGACGCTGTAGGTCCACGACGCTTTCCAGCCTTCCCATTGCCCATCGCCCTTGCCTACATCGGCGCTAGTCCACATCATCCAATCCTCGATGCTAGGGGGCACTTCCGTCTCTCTCAACAGGCAGTTACGAGCCCGTGTGAACTCGGTGCTACGTTCGCCACCTGGTTTTTCACTCCTCAGCGTGTCGCCGTCGATTGTCAGACCGCTGTTCGACTCTGAGCATGTCGCGAACACCGCGTCCGCCTTCGAATCACTGAAGAGTTGCGAGAACCCGAAGACTCCTAGAACAACAATGAGCACGGCTGACAGCCCAATTACTGCAATGAGCAGCTTCTTGTTTGTCCCGGACTGTGCAGCGAATTCGGCCATGCTCGAAAAGATAGACCCGGATCGGCTACATCACTCACGCGCCCCCTGGCCCTAAACCACGGACCGCTCGCTGCGCCGGGCGACCGCATCCCCTTTTCCCTTCCCAGTGATCGCTTTCCACGGCCGGCATCTTTGCCTGTGGGCGCCGCCCCGCAGCCTCTTCATCGGTCCAGGGGCGATGCGACCACGAGCCGTTGACAACCTTGCGGTAGAAACAACTTGCGGTAGAAACAGAATGTTCTCAGCTGACAATGAAAGATGCTGCCATGGTTCGAGCACCTAGAAATGTTCGACGCTCTGCTGGCCCCTGGCCGAACTTGACGAGCGGAGAACAAGCGAGATCGGCAGGTGAGAAAAAGCCGATTCCGAAGTCGAACTACAAGCCAACTGAACGCGACCGACTGGCAATCCGCGTGACGAACCGGGTACTCGCTGCGTATCACCGTGGGGAGACAGGTCGCGTTCACCAGCTCCGTCCGTTGGTAGAAGAGCTGGTAGTACAGCCACCCGACACCGAGGTCACAGAGCGGCTGCGTGATCGAATTCGTGAAACCCTTGGCTGGTGCGCGAGGACCCTGCCGGACGGGTCACCATGCCGCTTCACCGGCGAAGCCGGAACCCTCTATCGCCATCGTGCAACACGAAACATCCACGAGTCTCGTTCAGCCCGAAAGAATCGCGTTCAGTCCATGATGCAGCGGAACCAAGCGGACAGAAGCTCTGTTGAGACAAACTCCGCCAGAACAAAATCCGGTGCGCGTGTGCACACGCGCCACGAAGCGTCAGCTTCTCCGCCCAATCAGGAAGTATCTGTGACTTCACGACTAAACCCGAGCTGGGCAGACGCTGTTCGCGGCATGATCTCCAGACAGTTCAAAGCCGGGGAAATCTTCACGAGCACCGCTCTTCATCATCTCTTCGAAGATTCTTTGAGCGACCTGTATCCGAAGAACAGCACAATCCGCGAATCACTCTCCAACACCTTGCAGAAGCTTCGCGACGAAGGCTTCTTGGAGTTCGTTGACAATCAGGGAACCTATCGCCTACCCGACACCACGCCACGTCCGGTGACGCATACAGCACGAACCGCACCTTCCAACCGCATCGTAAGTGCGGAGAAGCGGACCTCATCCCAGGAACGGAATACAGAAGCCCACACTCAGATTCTCGAATTCTCTGTGATCAATCCTGCGGCAATAGACGAGTCAGGCGAGCAGGAACCAGTAGAGTTGCATCTCATAGTGCAGAATCTCGACCCGATCAAGCCGAGTTATGAAACCTCCGACGATATGCACATCTGCCAATCGTTCGGCCGGATAATGCGAATACGATCGAAATCGGGAAAATCAATGACCGATGTTGACATAAACGCCACACATCTTATCTCAGGTCCAGTTTTCCGCGTACACATCACGGAGGGCATGCCTCGAAGCTACGAGTTCTACATGCAGGTTCAGCAGATTATGAAGCTTCTCAAGTCCGGAAGCTCCACCGTCGCCCCGTATGAGTACCAAATCTTGCCGGAGCCGTCTCTCGCTTTGGAGAGGAAGAACGGGTGGTATCTCGCACCGTCCCAGCCCTTCTGCGTACGCTGCAGGCGAGCAGGCGAAAATGCGGACAAGGATTCTCGAATAGAGCGGATCTACACAAGGCGGCCTCACGCGATCCATCTGTGTCAGCAACATATTTCAGAGTTCAACATGCAGGCCGCACGAAAACGATCGATCACATCACGGGGTCGAACCATTATATAGGAGCTTCACGCCGAGCAAGTTGCTGTCCCCTTCACACCCCTGTTCGGGGAAGCTGGGGGACAGTTCACGGAACGATGGCTTCAACGCTTCGCTGAGGGGCAGATCCGCATCTGCCGATGCCATGTCAGTTCTGAGGCGGGCGAGTGGCAGTGGCATCGCCCCGCAGCTATCTGCGTCGTAGATCCCAGCGACTGCCTCCTGTCCACCACGGAACATTCACCCTTGAAACGACTCGTCGTCTACATGACAGACGCCGGGAGAATGACTGAAGATATCGACCGTTTTCAGAACACCGGCGTTGTATCGGCACCTTACGGAGCCGGTCGATCAATCAGATCGACCTCACGCACTCTCGATCGTGGGCCGAGTTATTTGCGAAGGAAAGCGAGAATCAACCGCAGCTCTCATAGACGCAGGCACCGTTCTTGGGACCCAGTCAGACCTACCTCACTCATCGCCTCCTTCACCCCGGTTATCCAATATTTTTAGCTTCCCTCCCCGGTGATAATCTTCCGACAACGTCAACCACTGTGGGATAAATACATCCCAACCCACCGCGCACCT
>NZ_LVCT01000419.1:0-8780 GCF_001647205.1 Rhodococcus sp. EPR-134 | reverse complement strand
AGATCAAGGCGATCCGGGGCACCGAGGCGAAAACGATCACAAAAAAGCAGCAGGAAGGCTGGGAACTGGTCACCCAACAGCAGGGCACCCTGCGAACCACCATGACCTTCCGCCGACCAAAGCCAAAGACCCCCTGGCGATTGTGGGCCGCAGTCGGCGGCGCCGGTGTCATCCTGGCGGGCATCATCACCATCGGGGCGCTGCAGGAAGACGACAGCGACGCGTCCACGACCGAAGCCGTGGCAGCCACGAGCGCCGAGCAAGCCTCCCCACCTCCTGCTCCCGAACAGGCAGCGGAACCTGCGGCCCCCGAAGCCGCTGAGATACTCACCATCGACAACAACGAGGATCTCGCCCGGATCCTGCACGATACGGACCAGTGCGGCCAACCAGTCGCCGATTTCGCCACCCAGTATGCAGGCCGGACCATCCAGTTCGACGGTCACATTGCTGCGATGAACAACCACGGCAAGTACAAAACGCGCTACGACATTCTGATCGGTGCCAGAGATTTCGACGAAAGAGACGGCGGCGGGCCGAATTTCCAGTTCCAGGACGTCAACATCGTGTCTGATCTACATCTCATCGGTCCCGACATCCCCGACACCTTGGGGGTTAAAGACACCCTTCGGGTCACTGCGGTCGTGGAAGAATTCGAGGAAAAGAGGGGCTGTCTTCTCCAACTTGACCCAGTCTCCACCGAGAGCCGCTAGCAACCGCCCCATCACTAACACTCCGAGCCGATCTTGATCCGCCTGGCCAACTGGTTCTTCAATCTGCCGCTGGTGCCGTGTCTGTCGTAACCGCCGCACCGCCGTCATTCCGTCAGCAACGTCCATTCCTGCAGTTCCAGGACGATTACGGCGCTTCCGGTTGCACGTACGCCGGTAGTTTCATGCCTCATTTGCGACGTGATTGAGTGTCTCGAATTAGAATCGATTGCACGTCCATCGCGATCATGACCGGTGGGTGTGGCGGATTCTCTGCCACAATCAGGTCTATGTCCGATTCTGGCCCTCAACGCAGTGGCCCCATTGCGGTGGGTTCTCGGGTCAAGGTGATCCCGTCCTCCGAATCACGGTCCGGCGATACCGAGCCGCAGGTTAGGGTCGTGGTCGAGGACTACGCCGATACCGTCATCGACGCCTCTGACCTGGGGCGGGACTGGGCGCCGGTGCAGCGGTGGGCGATCGCCCTCGACGACGGCCGTTTGGTCTTCGCCGCCGAGGGCGGTCTCAAGCTCGCCTGAATCTTTCGTTTTCTCACCGAGAAGAATCACGGGATATAAGTGCGCCACTCGTTGATGTCAGTGAGAAAAGATGCTGTTCAGTGCTTAATGTGCGGCGTCGAAAGCCTCGATGACGTCGGCCTTGATCCGTCCACGAAGGGAGACCTCGAAGCCGTTCTTGGCGGCCCAGTCCCGGATCGCTTTCAGTTGCTCGGCGGATCGTCCAGACCCCGACATCTTGATCGCCGTCGAAGTATTCGCACGCGACTTGCCGGCAGAGGAGACCTTCTCCGCCACCTTTATATACGGCGCGAATACCGCCTCGATCTTGTCAGCATTCGCGGGTCGCAAATCAATCCGATAATCGGCACCCTGATACGAAAAGGTGACTTCGTGCCCCAATCAGGCGTCGATGGGCTTTCCATCCAGATCGTCGATAAGTTGGCGAATAAATATTTCGGCCACAGGGAAATCCTTTTCGTTACATTCTGAATGAATATCGCGTTCATGTTATCCGCAGTATCCGATAATTCAGGACACTCCTACCAGCGACCCGCCGACCACAAACGCGCCGTCGACCTCGAGCGCGCCCACAGCGGTCTCGGCAGTCGATCGGACCCGATTTTCGGCGCCGCCGAACGATGTTTCATAAACGGTCGTATTTGAAACATCGGGGACGTTTTTCAGTGAGCTGGCCGAAGACATGTTCCGAAACTCATGTCCAAAACTGATGGTTCATTATTCGGCTTGTCGGTGAGTTCTGGAACACTGCTGCGTCATGGGTGAACTTTTGGGCTGTCAGTTTCAGAAGACGACTGCACTTGTTCAGAAGTGGGCTGCGCATTGCCTCTTCAGGCACTTCGAGCGGGGCATGCTTCCGTTCAGTGTTGTCTTCCAACCGCCAGGACTCGTCACCCCGTGAACGCATACCGACCTTCTCGACACTGGCTCGAACCACCCGTCCTACGGCCTCCGATGGACAGATCCGCGCGCGACAAGGTCCACGGTCAGTGCGACGGCGACGGTTTGTGCAAGCAGCAGCCCGCACAGCACCAGAATTTGCACAGCCCCAGCCTGCAGGGCCGAACCGCTGGCCAGCAGTACGCCCACGAATGCACCCGGCAACGTCACCAGTCCCACCGTTCGTGTCTGGTCCAGTCCCGGCAGCAGCGCGTCGTTCGCGGTGGGTCGCACCACCTCCAGCCGTGCCTGACGTTCGGTCATGCCCAGACTGAGCGCCGCCTCCACTTCGCCGTGCCGGTCGGTCAACGCGGCCAGTGCGCGGCGTGCGGACAGCGATGTTGCCGTCATCGTCCCACCCAGGATGATTCCGCCGACCGGCACGATCGAGATTCCCTGCGCCGGAACGACGCCCGTGAGCAAGCACAAGGGCACGACGATCCCGATACCCACAGCGAGGGGAAGAACGAGCCAGATACCGGACCTTCCCGATTCCGAACGCCGACTCGACGTGAACGCCGCAGCCCCGAACATCACCAGCAGTACGAGCAGCGACGACCACAGATGCGCAAGCGCCGCAGCGAGAATCAGCGAGATTGCCGCCAGTTGAACGAACCCGCGAACGGCAGCAGCGGGAGCGGTGATCATGCGCCCGAACGAGGAGACCCGATAGAGGATCGCAGCGAGGGCCACCATCACCAGACAGAGAACCACGAGCGGCGGACCAGGCTCGGCCAGGGAAGTACTCACCGTTCAAGTATGTGGCGTTGCCCCGGTGCATTCGTCTCGCCGCTCCTTAGCGGAGGGCGATCAAGGTGGCCAGGTGACTGCCACCCCTACAGTTCCCTACGTCCTTCGCGCCAGGTTCGCGACGACAGCAGGCGCATCCCGTTGAGAGCGACGAGGACGGTGGAGCTTTCGTGCCCGGCTACTCCGATCGGCAGCGGAAGGGTCCAGAACAGATCCCATCCAACGAGTGCCACGATGAACGTCGCCGCGATCGCGAGGTTGGCGACCACGATCCGGTGCGCACGCCGCGACAGTTCGATCACCGACGACAAGGTTGCGAGGTCGTCGCGCACCAGGACCGCATCGGCGGTGTCGAGTGCGAGGTCTGAACCCTTGCGTCCCATGGCGACACCGATGTCGGCGGCTGCAAGTGCCGGGCCGTCGTTGACGCCGTCACCGACCAGAAGAACGCGGCGCTCGCGAGTGCCGCCGCTCGAAAGTCCGCTGCGCTGCAGTTGCTGCACTGCCGCTGCCTTGTCCTCGGGAAGCAGACCTGCCCGAACGTCGGTGATCCCGATACGCTCGGCCACCGCATGCGCTGCGCGGACGTTGTCTCCGGTGAGTAGCACTGCCGGACTACCGGTTACCCGTTCGAGCTCGCCGATGGTGGCGTCGAGGTTCGAGCGCGCGGTGTCCGCAAGGGCGATCACTCCGATTGGTTCGCCTCCGACGCGCACGATCACTGCGGTCATACCGCCCGATTCACGGTCGACCGCGGTACGTTCGGCCGTCGACTCCCATTCGCGTATCGACAGACGTTCGGACGGTACAGCTTTCGGTACCACGTCAGGTTTGCTCACGGTCACTACCTCGCCGTGGACGTTCGCGCGGACTCCCACACCCGGTGTCGACTCGAATGCCGTCGACGCCGGTATCTGCAGACCTCGGCTGCGGGTGTAGCTGACGATGGCTGCGCCGATCGGGTGTTCGCTGCCCATCTCGGCAGCCGCTGCCGCGGTGAGCACGTCGGTTTCGCTGAAGCCGGTGAATGCATCGACGCGTTCGAACTGCGGTGTTCCTTCGGTGAGGGTTCCGGTCTTGTCGAATGCCACCACCTCGATCGTGCGGAGTTGTTCCATGACGACAGCAGATTTGACCAGAACACCGTGGCGACCGGCGGTGGCCATCGCCGCGAGCAGAGGCGGCATCGTCGCGAGGACCACCGCGCACGGGGAGGCGACGATCATGAATGTCATCGCTCGCAGCAGGGCCGGTTGGAGTTCGTTTCCGAGCAGCATCGGGATCGCGAAAATTGCTGCGGTAGATACGACTACGGTCTTCGAGTAGTACTGCTCGACCTTCTCGATGAACAGCTGCTTCTTCGCTTTCGTGGCCGACGCGTGTTCCACCATGGCCACGATGCGGGTGATGACGGTCTCCGAGGGGTCGACGTCGATGCGGATCCGCAACGCGCCGGTGCCGTTGATGGTGCCGGCGAAGACGCCGTCGCCGACCGACCTGAACACTGGGATCGCCTCACCGGTGATCGAGGACTGATCGACGTCGGAACTGCCGTCGACGATGGTGCCCTCGCCGGAAATGCGCTCTCCGGGTCGGACAATCACGATATCGCCGCATCGAAGATCCGCGGCGTCGATTCGATGCTCGACGCCCGCGGTATCGAGCTTCACGGCGGTCTCGGGCGCGAGATCGAGGAGACTGCGAATCGAGTCGGCCGTACGGCGAGTCAGGACCGCCTCGAGTGCGCCGGAGGTGGCGAAGATGACGATGAGCAGTGCGCCGTCGAAGATCTGCCCGATCGCTGCTGCGCCGAGGGCCGCGACGATCATCAACAGGTCGACGTCGAGGGTCTTCTCTCGCAGTGCGCGTAGTCCCTCGCGTGCCGGTTCCCAGCCGCCGGTGACATAGCAGGCCAGGTAGAGCGCCCAGAACAACCAGAACGGGGCATCGACGAGCTGCGTTAGGAGTCCGAGAAGGAACAGTGCGGTGGCAGCCAGCGCCCACCTCACCTCGGCGACGTCGAGCAGGCGCGTTCGCGAGGAGCCGGGGTTGCGCCGGGCCGTGGGCGCGGCCGCAGTGGTAGTGCCGATCGATGCCATGACTGCCTTCTGCCGACGAATGTGGATGTACGGGTGACTGTACAGGAACATATGAAGATCTTTACATATGTACATGGACTACAGTTGCCGCATGGGACACGAAGTCGACGGGCGGCCACGTCCTCCAGCACAGCTCGACGCCGAATCCGCGGCAACAGTTGCGGCGACATTGCAGGCTCTGGCGACACCGAGCAGGCTGCGGATTCTCACCCAGCTACGGCAAGGCCCCAGTGGGGTGAACGACCTGGCCGACGCCGTCGAGATGGAACAGTCCGCCGTCTCTCATCAACTCCGCTTGCTCCGCGCGATGGGACTGGTCACCGGGGCGCGATCCGGCCGCAGCATCGTCTACCGCTTGTACGACAATCACGTGGCGATGCTTCTCGACGAGGCGGTCTATCACATCGAACACCTCGGAATGGCCGCACCGGATACGGCCGGCACTGTCGATTCCGCCTAGCCAGAGCCCCCCTTCTGGTACCCAGCACACTCGCAGTCACATCGAACCGACGGACGTGGCCGCTGGGCCTGCCTCCTCAACCAGTGGTTACCCCCAGGGGGTATCTCTTGGTATCGTTGGGGGCATGCACTCAGTGAGCCGGCGCGGTCGACGGGGCACAGCTCCGACGGTCTGTTTGCTGATTGCACTGACGGTGTTCGGTGTTCTGTTGATGCATTCGGTAACACCGATGTCGAGGTCCGTGACCGGCTCTATGTCCACGTCGATGAGCGACGGCCATGCTTCGGCGGCAGCACCGTCCCACACCGACGCCGTGGTTTCGGTAATGACCGGGGAGCACGGCTGCCCGTCGGCACACCAGATGATGCATCCCTGTGTCGGCACTACCGCGTCGTGGCCTGCGCTGACGGTCCCGGCTGCGAGCGCAGCCATCGACCTGGTGCCGACATCGGTGAACCGGATCATTGGACGCGCCGATTCCACGCTCGAACGTGCACCGCCGTGGACGTTGTGGGAGTTGGACAGATCGGTGACCTTGCGAGTGTGACGGGGAGCCCGACAGACGCACGTCTGTCGGGGGATCGATACACATTCAATTCTCTGTACTACTCACTCTTGCAAGGAGTTTCCTCATGCGTACCAAAATCATTGCCTCACTCGCTGCTGCTGCCGCGAGCGCGTTCCTCGTCGTCGGCTGCAGCGACAACACGACCGATTCGTCGATGGACGGCCATTCGATGGGCTCGATGTCCTCGGCGTCGCCGGCATCGTCCGCTTCGGCGAGCTCGTCGGCACAGTTCAACGATGCCGATGTGATGTTCGCGCAGATGATGTACCCGCACCACGCCCAAGCAGTCCAGATGGCCGACATGGCGAACGGCCGCACCGACAACCCGGACGTGCTGTCACTGGCATCAGCGATCGCCGCCGCGCAACAACCCGAGATGGACCAGATGACGGCATGGCTCACCGAATGGGGTCAGCCCGCACCCTCGGCCGACATGGGCCAGATGGGCGGGATGGACCACAGCTCGGGCAGCGGCATGATGACCACTCAGGACATGGACGCGTTGAGGGCAGCGTCGGGACCCGAATTCGACCGCCAATGGCTCACGATGATGATCGCCCACCACACCGGCGCCATCGAGATGGCGAACACCGAAATCGCGGACGGGACCGATCCTGACGCCCAGGAGATGGCCCGCACCATCGTCGCCACCCAACAACAAGAAATCGACACCATGCAGCGACTGCTCGGCTGACCTGGCCCGCTACACGACACGATGGCCGCATCCTCTCCGGCGGAGAGGATGCGGCTATCAGCGTTCCACAGTTGTCAGGGCTGCGTTCCCGGTACGAAATCAGCTCTCACAGTGCCGGTTCGCGCTGCGACGGAGGATTGGAACTCCCCTCGTTCACCGCCCCGGCGATGGCGTCGGGTGCGAGGTCGAGGCGACGCAGTAATTGTGCGTTCGCGGCGACGATGATCGTCGACAGCGACATCAGGATCGCGCCGATCGACATGGGGAGTACGAACCCGACCGGTGCCAGAACCCCCGCCGCGAGCGGGACGGAGATCAGGTTGTATCCCGCAGCCCACCAGAGGTTCTGCTTCATCTTCCGGTACGAGGCCCGCGAGAGTTCGATCACCGACAACACCGACCGCGGGTCGTCGCTGGCGAGGATCACTCCGGCCGATGCGATCGCGACGTCGGTACCCGCCCCGATCGCGATGCCGACATCGGCCTGCGCAAGAGCCGGTGCGTCGTTGACTCCGTCGCCGACCATCGCCACGGTGCGTCCTTCGCTCTGGAGTTCGGCGACGGTGTGGGACTTGTCTTCCGGTTTCACCCCGGCGAAGTAGCGGTCCACACCGAGCTCGGTGGCGACGGACTTCGCGACGGCATCGGCGTCGCCGGTGATCATCACGACCGCGATTCCGCGCGCGTGGAGCGCGTCGATCGCGGTGCGGGATTCGGGCCGGATCTCGTCGGCGAGCGCGAGTGCTCCGATCACGGCACCGCCGGCGAGGACGTGCAGGATGATCGCCCCGTCCCCGCGCCACCGATCGGCGACAGCGAGTTCGGATCCGCGCTCTTGCTCGAGCAGCGCTGGCCCGCCGACCTGGATCCGGAGGCCGTCGACGTCGGCTGCGACCCCGACAGCGGGGGACGACTGGAAGTCGGCGGCCACCGGGACCGTCAGGTTCCGTGCTCGTGCGGCCTCGACAATGGCGCGAGCCAGGGGATGTTCGGAGTCCGCTTCCGCGGCAGCAGCGAGTGAGAGAACGTCGGCGGCGGTGCGCCCGTCGGTCACCTCGATCGCGGTGACGGTGGGTTCGCCTTTGGTGAGGGTGCCGGTCTTGTCGAATAACACGGTATCCACCGTGCGCATGGTTTCGAGTGCGAGCCGGTCCTTGACGAGTACACCGCCGCGGGCGGCGCGTTCGGTGGCGATGGAGACCACCAACGGGATAGCGAGTCCGAGTGCGTGCGGGCAGGCGATGACCAGCACGGTGATGGTGCGGATGACGGCGTCGTCGGGCATCCCGACCAGAGTCCACACGGCGGCGGTGATGATCGCGGATCCGGCTGCGAACCAGAACAGCCAGCCGGCGGCGGTGTCGGCGATGCGCTGAGCACGCGAGGTCGAGTTCTGGGCGTCGGCGACCAGGCGGCCGATGCCGGCGAGGGCAGTATCGTCGCCGACCGCGGTGACCTGGATGCGGAGACCTGAGTCGGTGGCGACCGTGCCGGCGACGACCTGGTCGCCGGCGCTGCGGCGGATCGTGCGTGATTCGCCGGTGATCATCGATTCGTCGATGCTCGCCGATCCGGAGACGATGGTGCCGTCCGCGGGTACTCGGCCGCCGGGGCGGACGACAACGACATCACCGAGCTGCAGCTCGGATGGGGACACCGGCACCACGTCGTCGCCGTCGACGCGTTCGGCGGTGTCCGGGAGCAGTGCGGCCAGTGAGTCCAAGGCGGAGGTGGTCTGCGCGAGGGATCGCATTTCGATCCAGTGCCCGAGCAGCATGATCACGATCAGCAGGGCCAGTTCCCACCAGAAGTCGAGCTGGTGATCGAGCAGGCCGAGGCTCGCTCCCATCGACGAGGCGAATGCGACGGTGATCGCGAGGGCGATGAGCAGCATCATTCCCGGTGCACGTGAACGGATTTCGCCGATTGCGCCGGTGAGGAACGGGGAACCGCCCCAGGCGTACATCACGGTGCCGAGTACCGGTGAGATCCAGGCGATCCACGCTGCGTCGGGCAATGAG
>NZ_LVCT01000418.1:0-14791 GCF_001647205.1 Rhodococcus sp. EPR-134 | reverse complement strand
TCGCCGTGACCGGCATGGCCACCGTGCCCGGTATGGCCCTCGTGTTCCTTCTCGCCGTGTGCGGAGTGGGCTGCGCTGTGTCCGGATGCATCGTGGCCCGGTTGAGTGTCCGCCGTCTCGGCTCCGCCAGCGTCGGACTGTGTGTGGTTGTTCATCGCGGTAGATCCTTCTCTCGAAACAAGGTCGAACGGCTACGCGGTGCGTGAATCCGCGGGTTGCGGTTCGGCTGTGTATCCGGCCTCGTGGACGGCGGCGATGACCCGAACGTGGTCGGGCTCGTCGGTACTGGTCACCGTCAGCGTTCCCGCAGCTGCAGATACTTCGACCGTGTCGACCCCGACGACGGCGCTGACTTCTTCGCGTACCGATGCTTCGCAGTGCCCGCACGTCATGCCGGTGACTCGGTAGTTCGTGGTTATCACGATGCCCCTTCGTTTGCATTCTTGGTAACATACCCCCAGGGGGTATATGACGGGATGGCTTGCACCATACCCCCTCCCCGTATATTTCGACAGGGCGAGCGGCTGCTGTCAGGGGCGAATACAGGTCACCGGAGCGGTGCAGTCGAAGTCGTGTCGACGTTCCCGGCGATTAACGTGTATCCATCGACCTGGCATCGACATCGGTGGCCCGAATCGCTGCACGCCCCGACTTCACACTCGAACGCGCATCGTCGCGGACTTTTGTAGGAATACACAGATTTGGTGACCTGGCGAGCGCGACAAGGAGCCCGGTCGACGCACGCCTGTCGGCGGATCGAAAGACATCCGAATCCCTGTATCGACCACTCATGCAGGGACTTTCTTTGTGCGTACCGAAGTTCGCTGCTGCCACCGTCGGCGCGTTCCCTCGTGCTCGGCTGTAGGTCTCGACGGACAGATCCGCGTCCTTCTCGCCGCGCCACCGACCAGGCGGTGAATGACGTGCGGATCCCGTCGAGATGCCGAGAGATGTGTACGACTACGGAGCCGGAGACGCAGCCGTCCGACAAGCACGCAGCTGCGTCATCCCCAGACAGTCGAACCCCAGGACCGGATGCGGGCTCAGCACGACGGCGGTCGGGACGTGCGTCGACTCTGTAGGTGCGTACCAGCTGGCCCCAGGGTCGTTTTCGGTGGCATATCCTTGAACGACAGCCGAAAAGTGAGGTCGAAGCCGTGCGCAGAGAATCCGGACAGTTGGAGGAGTCGATCCTTCGATTGCTCGGTGAGCATCATCAGTTGGCGGTGTCAGAAGCTCGGGAGCTACTCGGATCCGATCTTGCGCATACGACAGTGATGACGGCGCTGGGGCGACTACACGGAAAGAGGCTCGTCGACCGAGAACGACGCGGACGATCGTACGTCTACACCCTCCGCGCTCCCGTCGACGAGCTACCGGCCTTACGAGCAGCGATGCGGATGCGGACCGAACTCGATACGCGAGCTGAACGAGCCGACGTTCTCGCCAACTTCGTTGCCTCCCTCGATCCGGAAGACGAATCCGTCCTCCGAAAGCTGCTCTCGGAAGGTTCCGCACGGAACTCGGACCACCGAACATGATTCTGTTGCTCGTCGTTGCCGCGTTGCCGTGGATCATGTCGGTCGCGTTGAGAACATACTGCGGCCCGGTCGACGACGATGCAGCACCGCTGGCAACGGTGACGGTCATCCCTGTCCTGGTGGCAGTCACGGCCTTCTCTGTCGCAGCGTCCACGACGGCGCTGGCATCGGTACTGATCGCCTCACCACCTGCCATTGCAATTGCCGCCGGCTTCGGGATGATCGGGTGGGTCGTCTACAGGCTCGCACTAGCCGCCGGACACATCGCTCGCGTCGTCGCCAGCTCACGAGATGCTGCGAAGTTCGCAGCCGAGGCCGACGTACGCGGCGGAACCGTCCTCGTCGAATCGACCGAGCCCGACGCCTTCGCCGTCGCCTCCGGTGGCGGCGCAGTGGTGATCACGACAGCGCTCGTCGCGGCCCTGTCGGATGCCGAACTCACTGCGGTGATCGAGCACGAACGCGCGCACCTTCGCTTCCGGCACACCTTCTTCACGCAGACGGTCGAGCTCGCAGCACAGTTCGACCCGCTGCTTCGCCCCGTCGTCGGCCACGTCCGCCACGCGGCCGAACGCCACGCAGACGAGTGGGCTGCGCGATACGACCGACATGCAACCATGTCGGCCCTGGCCAAGACGGTATTGCTCCGCGCCCACCTAGCGCGGCACTCGACTTCGTTGTCAAGCACCGGCGGCGACGTCGTACGCCGTGTCCGCGCTCTGACCGCGCCTCCGCCTCCGCCTCCACGCCGTTCGGTCGTGATCGCCGCACTGGTGTCGATCACGGCTTTTGCGGCGATCTCACTGGGATTGTTCGACGTAGCGCAGGACGTGATCGTTCCGGAAGTCGGCGAGAACCCGACCTCTGTCTTTCGTTGAGGAACTCCCCCCCACCGGAAGGCGTACGTCAGATTCCCGCGACGCCGGCCAGCTGCCCGATGCCGTAGGTGATGATCATGGCGATTGCCCCGCCGGTCACTATTCGCGTCACCGCGGGCCGGCGCGGGGCTCCCCCGAGCCATGCGCTGATCGTTCCGGTCGCGGCCAGAGCTACAACGACCACCGCGAACGTCACAGCGATTCGAATCGGCGCCGGAAGCAGCACGATCGCAAGAAGCGGTAGTAGTGCACCAGTGACGAACGCGATCGCCGATGAGAGAGCGGCCTGCCACGGGCTCGTCAACGCGTCCGGATCTATTCCCAGTTCGATATCGACGTGAGCTGAGAACGGGTCCTGGGCGGTCAGTTCTTCTGCAACGATGCGGGCAGTCTCCGGTGACAAACCTTTGTCCTCGTACATCGCCATGAGCTCTGCGAGCTCCTGTTCGGGTTCTTCGTCCAGTTCTCGGCGTTCTTTGTCGAGTAAGGATCGTTCGGTGTCGCGCTGAGTGCTCACCGAAACGTATTCCCCCAGTGCCATCGACACCGCCCCGGCGACAAGGCCTGCGGTACCGGCCGTGAGCACAGGTCCGCGTTCTGCGGTTGCGGCCGCGACTCCCACCACCAATCCGGCAACGGAGACGATGCCGTCGTTGGCCCCCAGAACTCCCGCACGGAGCCAGTTCAAGCGTCCCCCGACATCGCCGTGGGGTTCGGCCTCGTGTCCACCGGACACTGGATCTGCCATGTTCGACTCCTGTTCAGGTCAGTACCGATCAGTGTTCTCCGAAAGGGTAACTGTCGGCCCTTCGTCGTCACTTAACAGGATCGACTGGTGCGGGCGCGGAGGACACTGCGTCCTCCCACGCCGCGCGTGCCCCGGACTCTCCGATCCGATACACCTGCACCATCGTGGCCACTCCGACCACGACAGCGAGTACAGCGACAGCGATCGATTGCCACCGGACCGGCCGCGTCCCGCGGCGATCCCGAATGTGCTGCGCCACGAGCAGGGCTGCGACAAGAGCCAGTCCCAGTGCGAAGTAGAGCATCGAGTCGCCGAGTTCGGCGTGCGTCTGCACCGAGGCCCCCTCCGGAACTCGCTTCTCGAGCCATTCCCCCGCATCGGTGGTCAACGGCGTCAAGGCAAGTGTGAGGACCGCGAGCACCACGATCAACCAGACGAGCCTGCGGCGCACCGGAGCCCAGATACTCGACACGATGGCGAGCAATGCGGTGAGCGGGGCGAGCACCACGATGAAGTGCACCAGCAGCACATGAGCGGGCAGGCCATTGATCGTCGACACACGGATCTCCTGTTGTCTGGGCGTGCACACCACACGGCCACCACTAAATACTACACGAGTTGTAGTATTGAAGCTGCTGTCGACCACGGCTCTCCCGGGCCGGTGATCATTCGTCGAAGAATTTGCTCGTAGAGTTCCCCCAACGATTGCACCGTGCCTCGATCGAACAATGCTGTGGGGTAGACGATTCCAACGTCCATCCCGATCGTCCGGCCGACGGCGTCGCGTCGCTCGACGAGGTGAAAATGCAGATCACATTTCGCGATGTCCAACGGTCGGGGCGTGATGTCGACGTGCGTGGCGCCGATATCGAAGTGCGAGTCGGTGAACACATCCAACGAGAGCGCAACCTGAAAGAGTGGATGTCGCCCGAGATGCGGTCCTGGGTCGATATGTGCCGCGACCGTCTCGAAAGGGACATCCGAATGATCCAGTGCCCGTACTTTGCTGGCATGCGCAATGGCGATGACGTCCTCGAACGTCGCCGCTGCGGCGATATCGGATCGGATCGCAACAGTATTGACGAACGTACCGACGATCGTTTCCAGCTCCGGATCTCTGCGACCGGCGATCGGCGTCCCGATGACGAGATCGCTCGTGCCGGTAGCACGGGCGAGAAGCACCAGGAGACCGGCCCGCAGAACGGTGAACCGGCCGGTTTCATTGGCGCGGGCGACCCGATCGAGCCCGTCGGTGATGTCGACGGCCAGCTGCAGGTCGATTCTGTCGCCGGTGACGTCCCAGGACGAGGATCTGGGTCGGTCGGTCTCGACAGCAGTATCGAAAGCGAGGCCTTCGAATTCTCGGCTCCAGAAGTCGAGATCCGGCGACCCCGGGCGCTGCGCTGCCCAAATGCTGAAGTCGGTGTACTGCAGCGGCATCTTCGGCCAGCCCGGTGCGCGTCCCGATGCACGAGCTCGGTAGGCGACAGTGAAATCCTGGGCCAGTAGGCGGAGGGACCAACCGTCTGCTGCGATGTGGTGCACCGAGCACACAACAAGGTGGATGCCCGGTGCCTTCTCGAACAGCGTCGCCCGAATCGGAAGCTCACCGCGAACATCGAACGCTGCGGCGAGGACCTCGTCGACCGCGCGCGGATCGAACGCAGTGATACCGAGAACGGACTGCAACCGCGCTGGATCGTCGACAACGACTTGCCGCGGACCCCACGGTGAATCCGGGTAGATGGTGCGCAAGCTCCGATGTCTGACGAGCACATCGACGAAGGCTGCTTCGGCCGCGGAGGTGTCGAACGGTCCGGTGATCTCCGCGGCGAACGGAAGGTTGTACAGCGGCAGCTGTGCTGCGCGGTCGATGTGCATTTGCTGCGGTGCCAGTGGGATCACCGCAATGCTCTCCGCTGCGCCCGGCACCGGACGCCCTGGGCGGGGCCGATCGGCTGGATGCGCCTCGATAAATGTCGAGAGTGCCCGTACCGATCCTGCATCCACCAGGTCTCGTATCCCGATGTCGACACCGAGTTCGGTGTTCAGGCGTGCGATCACTCCGGTTGCAGTGAGGGAGTCGCCGCCCAGGGCGAAGAACGATGCATGCATGTCGATGACCGTAAGGCCGAGAACATCCTTGAATGCCCGCGCAACAGCATCTTCTGTACAGCTCCCGGGTTCTGTGTCCACACCGATTGCGACGTCGCGCTTCGGCTCCGGTAGCGCAGTTCGGTCGAGTTTGCGGTTGACGGTCAGCGGTATCGACTCGAGCACCGTGATGGTCGCGGGAACTGCAGATCCCGGAAGTATGTTCGCGAGAAAACCTCGAACCTCCTGCGGATCGAGCGGCTGCGCTCCGTCGCAGACGATGTATCCGTCGATGCGTAGGTCACCACTGTGGGTACGGCGGGTGGTGGATGCAGCCGCCGTGACTCGGGGGTGCGTCCGGAGTGCGGCATCGATTTCACCGAGTTCGATGCGATTGCCACGGATCTTGACTTGGTCGTCGGTCCTTCCGACGAACGCCAGGGAGCCGTCGGATCTCGCTCGTGCCATGTCGCCGCTGCGAAACAGTCGTCGACCGGCTCCGCCGAGCGGGTCTGCCACGAATCTCGATGCGGTGGCGGCGGCCCGGTTGCCGTATCCCCGTGCGATTCCGGTGGTCGGTATGTAGACCTCACCGACCGCCCCGGTCGGAACCGGTCGCAGGGTCCGGTCGAGGAGGTGGATTTCAGTTCCCACCATGGCGGTTCCGATACCGATTGCCTCTCCGGCGACCAGGGCATCGGTCATGGTGACGCTGCATGTGGTTTCGGTGGGGCCATACGCGTTGAGTAACCGACGCCCTGGGGACCATGCGGCGACGACGTCTCGCGGTGCCGATTCGCCTCCGATGATGATCGTCTCGATGTCGGTGAGGTCGGAGTAACCCAGTGTCACCAACGCAGATGGCGTGATCAGCAGATGCGTGAGGTGGCGGCGCGCGAGCAGTTGCGTCAGCTCGGGGCCCGCGTATGCCTGCGGCGGGGCGATGACCAGGGTCGCCCCTGCTGCCGCTGATGCAAGGTGTTCGACGATGGCGGTGTCGAATCCTGGCGAGGTGAGATGGCAGACTCTCGACGAGGCATCGAGACCATAGCTCACCTCGATCTGCTGCACCAATGCTCCGATGCCCTCGTGGGTGACGACGACGCCTTTCGGCTCACCGGTCGAACCCGAGGTGTAGATCACGTACGCCGCATTCGATAGCGAAGCCTTGCGCGTCGCCGGTCGACGCCGGGTTTCGTCGCTGCCGGCGACGCCGATGTCGAGCCAGTCGATTCCGCCGCCCGTCCAGGCGGGTTCTGCACTCGACCTGAGCCCGAGGACAGCGCGGCTGTCCCGCAGGATGTAGTCGGCCCGGCTATCGGGCAGTTTCGGGTCGATCGGCACGTAGACCGCACCCACGCGAGCGACCGCCCAGAACGCGATGACTGACGCGATGGATCGTGATATACACACTGCGATTGCAGCTTCCGGTCCGGCCCCCCGCTCTGTCAACCTCCCCGCCAGGTCGTCGACACGCTCGTTCAGTTCGAGATATGTCAATACTGTGTCTCCGTCGTCGACCGCAGTCCGCTCTCCCGCGTTCCGCACCGCAGCGTCGAATGCGTCGATCAGAGTCATGCTCGAAGTCGCTGCGGCCCCGGTCGATGCGGTGGGTGGTTCGTCCGGCAGGAACAACTCGAGGTCGCAGACGGCGGTATCGGTGACGTTCGGGTCTGCGAATCCGTCGAGGAGATGAAGAAACCGTTTGTGGTGGAGGGCGAGATCGCCGGCGGGATAGACGGCTGGGTTGGCCTCGAAGTCGATGCGGGGGCCCTGGCCGGTGCGGCCGGGGTAGATGTCGACGGCAAGGTCGGCCACCGGTCCAGTGGTCAAGATGTGGATCTGCCCGTCGACACCGCCCAGGCGGACACTGTTTGCGAACATCATCACGTTGACCGTGGGTCCGAAAGATGCTGCCGAGAGGGGTGATTCACCGGGTGAGGTGGACGATGTGCCGGGCCTGGATCGTTGGTGGCGCAGTACCGTGCCGAGGGCTGTCTCGGTCAGTTTGATGGCACCGCCGACGGTCGTGCGTCCAATGCCTGGCAGGTCCAGGGGCACAACGTTCGAGGTAGTCGATCCGCCGCGCCGTAGCAGCGCAGTGGAGCGAGCGGACACCGGGAGGGACAGTCGCACGTCGGTCGAGTCGGTCATGCGGGCAACAAACACTGCGAATGCTGCGATGACAACGCTCGACGTCGTGCGGCCAGCGAGCGGCGTGAGGACAGCGTGCTGGCTCGATGCGGCGACACCGCCTGCGGTCATCGACATCGGTTGCGGTGCAGCACTGCCCGCGAGCGACAACACCCCGGTACGGGAGTGTTCGAGTGCCGATGCGCGCCAGAAGTCACGGTCTCGTCGTGCCCGCGCCGACCCTTGATACTGTCGGTCTTCCTCCACGAACGCCGCCGGTGACGTCGCATCGTGGGGCGCTGGTTCTTCGCCGGCCATCACGGCGGTGTAGATCGCTGCGCCGCGCTCGAGTACTCGGACCGAGGCGTATCCATCCAGCGAGATGTGGTGGGCGCAGGTGTACCACAGGACATGATCGTCGGACAGGCGGAAGAGCCGGAGCCGGACCAAGCAGCCGTCGAGTGGGAACGGGCTTCGGCAGTCCCGCTCCATCCACTGCAGGGCAGCCTCCCGTGGATGCTCGACGCCGCGAAGGTCGACCGTCTGAGCCGCATCACGGACGCTGCCAGCGAAGGTCTGACTGGGACGACCGGCGGCATCGACAATGCGCATCGGAGCCGACGAATACTCGGTGTGGGCCCGCAGGCCACTGCTCAGCAGCGCATCGACATCGACGCTGCCGGTCAATTCGACATAGTAGGCGATCACGAAGGGGATGTCCGGCGACAGCTGCTGGGCATGCCAGATATCGAGCTGTGGTGTCGTCAACGCCAACACGTCGTCGCCCATGTGAACCCTCTCAGAACAGTTCATCAACTACTACATGATCGGTAGTATCCAGATTAGCGTCGTCACCGAGGCCGCGCATCGACGCAGCGAAGAGCGGCCGACCGAGATACCACCAAACCCCCTATAAGAAGCCTTACTCGCGTGTTGCTGAAGGTCCCTTGAGGATGAACGGGATGGGCTAGAACGGCGCTGGGTCGGACCACTCTCAGCGCTCTTTCAGCACCCTGTGGGCACTATGAAGCCAAGTCCATCGACTGGTCGACCTCCGCAGAACACACAAGGTTCGCGATCGATCGTCCAGGAAAGTTCGTACCCGAGTTGCAGCGCACGCACAGCGTCTTCCCAGCAAACTCGCACACTCTGGATCTCGAGGCCCTCGACCACGCGGGCCGATATCGGAAAGGCCTCGCATGACTACACCGGAATCCGGCTTTCGTAGAACGCGTATCGCCACTGCGGCAGTGGCAGGAATCGGGGTCGCCGTCGTGATCGGAACCTCGACCCTGGCATTCTTCGATACCCAGAACACCGGTACAGCCAACGCAGCGACTGTCTCGGATACGACCTCGACTAAGCAATCAGCCAACGGAACCAGCACCACCACGAACCCATTCGGCACCTCGCCACGTGTCTCGTCGGGATCCGGAACACCACACAGCACCACCCACGGCTCATGAGTACTGTCGCCGACAATGACTCGGTAGCCGAGTCCCGTTGGCAGATATGGAGCACCGACGCTCATCTCGTCGTGACCGACCCGATGTCGCTCGAGGCTGCGGAATCGATGGTGCGCAGCGAACTCGACGCGGTCGATCGCGCATGCAGCAGGTTCCGGCCCGATTCCGATGTCATGAACCTGGCCGGCTCACATATCCGGCCCGCCCCCGTCGGTGCCGTACTCGCCGACTTCGTGCACGCGTCGCTACAGGCAGCCGAATTCACCGACGGTGCAGTGGACCCGACGCTCGGCTCGGCGATGATCGAGCTGGGCTACGACCGGGACTTCTCACTGCTCGAACCACCATCCGAGGGTTCCTCCACACCCGTGTCGTTCGTACGCCGCGCCGACTGGACGATGGTGACCCTGCACGACGGCGTGCTCACGGTTCCGGAGGGCGTTGTACTGGACCTGGGAGCGACCGCGAAAGCGCTGGCAGCCGACCGCTGCGCGGCACTCGTCGCGTCCGAACTCGGCTGCGGAGTTCTCGTCTCTCTCGGAGGTGACATCTCGACGAGCGGTCCGCAACCGAGCACGGGATGGCATATTCGAGTGTCCGACGGCGACAACCAACCATCGACGACGATCACCATCGGATCGGGCGTCGGAGTTGCCACGTCGAGCACCCTGCGGAGGCGATGGTCGAAAGGCGGAAAGACTGCTCACCACATCCTCGACCCGCAACTCTTAGTTCCTGCCGACCCATACTGGTGCACAGTCACCGTCGTCGCACAGAGCTGCTTTCTGGCAAACACGGCCAGTACCGCCGCCATCGTGAAAGGCCCGTCGGCCGTTCGATGGCTGACAGACAACGGCCTTCCCGCCCGAATGATCGACGCCGACGGCGACACGACACTGACACCCGGATGGCCCCATAACAGTGCCCACATCGGACATCCGATCACCGAGGAGCACTGATGGATCAGGCATTGTGGGCACTCGGACGGGGAACAGGCATCGCGGCGTTGGTGCTACTCACCCTCTCCATGGCATCGGGAATGGTGACGCGATCGGGGAGACCGATCCTGACGCTCCCACGATTCGGCGTCGTGGAACTCCACAAGAACACGTCCCTGTTGGGGTCGCTGCTCATCGCGATCCACGTCGGTTCACTGTTCTTCGATCCCTACGCACAGCTGAACGTCATCGACTCGGTGCTCCCGTTTCTCGGGCAGTACCGGCCGTTCTGGCTCGGCCTCGGCACCCTCGCCGTGGATCTGATCATCGTCGTCGTCGCCACCGCTCTACTGAAGCACCGACTGGGGCACAAAACATTTCGAGTCGTCCACTGGTCGACGTACGCCCTGTGGCCGATTGCCCTCGCCCATGCCCTGGGCAACGGAACCGACGTCGGACACGCATGGTTCCTCTCCATTGCTGCAGTGTGCGCGGCACTGGTGACAGCCGCGACGACGTTCCGACTCCGCCACGACTTCCTCGAATTTCACCACACCCGAGCAGGAGCACAGCGATGACGACCTCGAGCCTCACTCACATTTTGTCCGGTGCCGCGTTCGACCTCGACCGACATGCGCACATGTTCGGGCCGGTGCCTGCGGGCGATGATTCGGTCATCGCGGCTGTCTCACGTTCCGGCCTGGCCGGGCGCGGTGGCGCAGGTTTTTCGGCCGGGGCGAAGATGGCCGCCATCACCGGTCGCCGCCCGGTAATGATCGCGAACGGATCCGAGGGCGAACCGCTGAGCAGCAAAGACGCTGTCCTACTGTCCGATTCACCGCATCTCGTTCTCGACGGCCTCTCGATTGCCGCGGCCGCAGTGCGCGCCACGGATGCATTCCTGGTCGTACCCGCCTCGCATGCCGAACGGTTGCGCAACGCCATCGCCGAACGGCGACACAGTCGTTGGGATCGCACCGATGTCCATGTCGTCGCGTCCGCCGGACGCTTCGTATCCGGGGAGAAAACGGCTCTGATCGCGGCGGTCGAGGGGAAGCCGCCGATTCCGCGATCCTCGCTGACATCGTCATCGAAATCGGGAGTGAAGGGGCGCCCGACTCTCGTGCACAATGTCGAGACTCTCGCGCACGTCGCCACCATTGCGCGATTCGGCGTCGACTGGTTCCGAGCGTCCGGAACTGCCAGCGAACCTGGAACGATGCTCGTGACGTTGTCCGGTGCGGTGCACAACCCCGGCGTTGTCGAGGTACCGATCGGAAGCCGACTCGAGTGGGTTGTCGGCGATATCGGACGAGCAGACATAGACCACACTCGCGCTGTCCTGGTCGGCGGTTATCACGGAACCTGGATCAACCGAGCGGACCTCGCAGGGCGACGCCTCTCGAAAGAATCACTCGCCGCGATAGGCGCAAGTCCGGGAGCGGGAGTGGTACACGCGCTTGCAGTCGACACCTGCGGTCTTCGTGCCACGGCCGACATCGTCGACTACCTTGCACGGGAAAGCGCCGGTCAATGCGGGCCTTGCCTGAACGGGCTCCCCCGGCTGGCATCGGTGTTCGGCGACCTCGCCTACCACCGTCCCGGTGAACAGACGCTGAACGAGATCCGCCGCTATGCCGGGCTCGTCGACGGGCGCGGTGCATGCCACCATCCCGACGGAACCGTACGGCTCGTCCGGTCGGCCTTGACCGCATTCGCCGACGACGTGCGCCTGCACAGCACCGGCCACTGCGAAGCGAGAGCTCTCTGGGGAAACCGATGAGAACCGACCGAACATCCGACATGCAGCTTCACATCGACTGGACACGCTGCGACGGCCGGGGCCTGTGCACCGAATTGCTCCCCGAGATCCTCTCCCGCGACGAGTGGGGATATCCGCTTTCAGCGAGCCCTGCGCCTGTTGTGCGATCGAGATCACTGGGTGATGCACGCAAGGCCGTCGAATTGTGCCCACGGATAGCGTTGTCGTTGCACTCACCGGACCGAACGACACCGTAGAGCCGTCTCGACACGAGACTGTCAGAGGAACCGGGGCCACAGGATGACTCGGTCGATTCCGTGAACCGACGCGATCTCTGCGTTCGGTGTGCCTAGCCGAGCATCCTGCGGATGCGGTGTGCCGGATGTCGCGGCCGTTGCCGTGGTGGATGCAGGTGGTGGCGACGGCGACACACCTCAGGATCGCCGAAGCAATGCGGTCACCAGGCGAACACTTTGCCTTGTGGACAGCTCCGGCAGATACGCCTTGGTGATTGCACTGCCGATGCTCGCCAACGCTGCTGGATCGGGGAACGCCATGTACATCGGGCTGTATTCGGGTTGGAATTTGGATTTGAACGCGAGCAGTGATCGAAAGCCGTACACCGGTTCGAGAGTTCGCCCGAGCAGGTCCAGGGATCGATCCATCACCCCTGTGGCCGGTGAATCCGATGATGCAGCAGTCACCGCATGTGCCAGCGGAGCACCGGAAAGGCTGAGGAACTGTGCGCCTTCGTCTTTGACCATCATCGCAGCCGAAGCGATCAAGAACTCGATGGCCGGCCGGAAACCGTCGGCGCGTCGGCGCATGAAGTCCATCGTCCACCCCACCACGATGCCGTCGCGATAGACGGGCATCCAGGAGGTGACAGCGTGCACCGTGCGGTGCTCGTCCACGGCAATGAGGCAGCGGACATCGCGGTCGTCGAGTTCGTTGAGTCCACCGAGGGTGAACCCCATCTCGGGCATGCCTTTGTCGGTCATCCATTCTTCGGAGATGGCCGCGATCTGGTCGGTGATCGCGAAGGGTGCGTCCGGGTAGGAGAGCCATTCGGCGTGCACAGCAGCTTTCCCGGCGCGGTTGAGTGCTGTACGCACGTCCTGAAACTTCTTCCCGGTGAACGCCAGGGTCGACAAGTTCAGGACCGCCTCCTGGGCGACCTGCACACTCGACCACCCGAGCGTGTCGGTGACCGAACGAACCTCGCCCGACACCGAATACAGGCACGGTGTCCAGCCGTTCCCGACGCAGAAGTCCGCGAATCCGAGCAGCGTTGCGCGCAGATCGCCCGGGGGACACACCGGGCTGCCGGTGGTGACAGCGACACGGCCGATCACCCGATATGCGATGAAGCCCGTGCCCGAGTCGTCGAACCAGTACTGGTTCCCCGGCCACGTGGTCATCCACGACAGTGATCCCCCGCCGAAGGACCGCAGGATTTCGCGGGCGCGGACGACATCACCGGAGTCGACTGTGTAGGCGGGTTTGGTGAAGGTTCGGAACATGGCGACGGTCAGCACGAGCCAGAACACCACTCCTGTCCACTCGAAGAGCAGCGTCGCTGGCGTGTTCGTGGGTAGTAGGCGTGGGTCGAGCCACTGCAGGTCCACCGGTGGGATGAGACGGTTGGGAAATTCGGCGATGAGCGCGGTCGGTGTGGCCACCGGGTCGAACCCTGCCCGTGCAAGCCAGCCGGCACCGACGAAGACCACGAACAGGGTTGCCACTGTCACCGCCGCCGCGTACCCGAACCGGCGGTACGTTCCCGACGGCGCGGCAGCATCGAACAATCCACGCGACCACAGCAACAACGCCACAATGACGATCGGAGTCAGTACCGGTATCGCCGATCTCGCGATCTGCGATGTCTCGTCCAGGCCGTAGAACACCGAACCCGGTGTGACACTGTCGATGTAGCGCAGCACCACGTTGAGCACGGCCAACCCGATCAGCACCGCCTGAGCGATTACGGCGGTCCACCAGGCACCGCGCCGACCACGCCGGAGCCCGTCCGCTACCGCCAGGACGAACACCGTCGGCATGATCGCCAACAGTGTGGGGCCGATCCCGGAAAGCCTCAGTGCAGCAAGCCCTTCCCTGCATTCTTGGGGATCCCCTCCTGCCGCGCACAGTGCGCGGATATCGCCCACTGTGGCCTCGGATCCGCCGAAGACATCTTTCAACCCGGCGAACGGGCCGATCGCATTCGGGGAGAGTGCGGCCAGGATCGGACCGATTGCGCTGGCCGCGACCACGAGTGCAATGAGCAGACGACCCTCTCGTTGCGTTCCCACCATCGGTTGACGCCGCGTCGGCCGACCGAGCAGCAGCGGGCCGACGCTCAACCCGATCGCTGCCGCCACGAGCCGGATGACGTCTTGCAGGTGACCACCGAAGAGCACCAGGGTGATCAACAACGTCACCGTCACCACCCGCACCCGCCACCGCCACAACGTGCTCATCGACACCGTCGACGCCATGAGCACCCCGACGATCCACGTGGTCGGACTTACCGCGACACCACTGTGCAACGTCGAGGCCCATCGCAGGCCGATACGCTCGGTGATCGAGGTGAACAGCACCCCGCCGGCCGTTCCACCCAGTTGTGTCAGCACCGCGGCCGCCACCCATCGCGGCGTTCGGAGTCGCTTCTCGAGCGGTGCAGCGACGAGCAGCACCAGAAGCGTCGCAAGCAGATACCCGGTCAGGCTCGCCGACCACAGACCGGCCGAGAGCAGTGTCCACACTCGGCCCTGCCGCAGTGACTCGGTCCCGACACCGACCTGAGCCAACACCGATGGGCTCGGGCCGTGCCCGACACTCGACGTCGCGATCGCCGCCGCCCACATCACGAGGACGAACAGTGCGCTCGCCGGCGCACGAACTATGTTCTCGCGCAGGAACGCTCCTGCCGAGGCTGTGTACCGGGGTAACGCTCGTACGGCGGATCTGGCGGCGGCGGTGAAGTTCACCGCGCGCTCCTTTACCCGGGTGCTGTGTGGTATCGAGTGCTTCACGATCTCAGGTCCTCCTCGTTGCGGACCGCGCACGAGTGGTCCTCGCGCGGTTCCGATCGCATCGCGAGCCGACAGCTCGCCCGGGTCCTACAAGATCTCCGAATCTTTTCGCCGCCCTGTGGTACTCGCCGCCCGTCGAGTCCATCCGGTCCAGGGGCCAGCGCCGGGTCATGGCGTCAATCCCAACCGGGTTCCC